>JAUWJC010000062.1 GCA_030607895.1 Pirellulales bacterium | reverse complement strand
TTGCACGATGGCAGGTCGATCTCTGTTTGCAGACTCGGTGATGTCGGAGAGGGGTACGTCCTGTTGGAAGTCTACCCGGAGGAAGGCGTAAACGAGGAAAGCAAAGCGGCAAGACGCAAGCCGGGAGAAACGGACGAGGTGTTTTGGGACAGGATTGTCCTGCCATATGAATCCATTGCAAGGGTAATCGTTACGGTCACAAATCCTGAAGAGCAGCCGGTGATGGGGTTTCACGCTCAATAGCTGTGTCGAACTGCCAGCCAAGTAGCCGTCCGAACCCGACGTACTGACCCAAGAGATCGCCGATGACCTGCAAACCGCACTGGAACAGTTTCAGGTGATTGCTGGGGAGTTGGGGAAGTGAGAGATTCAATGAAAGCGTTGCAGACCAATTCTGCCGCCGAACTCGACGCCCTGCTGCCCTCGATACTCGACAAGGCGTTCAAGGGGGAGTTGATCCATGTTTGACGAGTTAATACGCAAACTCCGCCAACTGGAACAGGGCGTGAAGGTTCCGATCCAAATACCGTTGGATGAAAACGGCTGTTTCGACCGCAAGTGCCCATGGGACGAGTGTGGCGTGGAGTTCAAAGTGCTCTTCGAGGACTGGGAAGTGAAGGTTCGAGAAGAAGCTGCATACTGCCCAATCTGTCGCCATGAATCGCCAGCCACGGAATGGAATACGCCGTCACAAGCAGAATACATGGAGAAGGCAGCGATGGCACATCTAATGGGTGTCGTCGATGATGGTTTGCGCCGCGACATGGAACGTTTCAACCGGCAGCAGCCTCGGGGCGGGTTAGTCAGGATGTCGATGTCCTACAAGCCGAGCCCAAAGCCCATTCTGGTTCCTCCGGATGTTGCGGACGCAATGCGGCAGGAGTTTGTGTGCGAGGCGTGCGCGTGTCGCTACAGTTCCGTCGGTGCGGCCTTCTTCTGTCCGGCTTGTGGCCACAACTCCGCATTGACCACGTTCGCAAAGGCCGTTGAATCCGTCCGGACGGCTATCAGAAGCCTGCCCACAATCACGGGGGCTATCAAGGCGGCCGCCGACGCTGACGCGGCCGCCGACGCTGAGCGGCAGATTCTGGAAAACGGACTGGTGAAGCTTGTAGCGTCTTTTCAGCGAGTCGCCGAAGCGACCTTCCTGGCCCTGCCCAACGCGTCTTCCTTCCCCATTCGCAGGAATCTCTTTCAGAACCTCCAAGAGTCCAGCGACAAATGGCGCGAAGCAACTGGAAAGGGGTACGAGGACTTACTCGATGCGGCGGAGGTTTCGGACCTTCGGAAGTTCTTTCAGCAACGCCACCTCTTGGCTCACGTGGAGGGCATTGTCGATCAACAATACATCGACCGATCGGGGGACCACGCATATTCCGTTGGTAAACGACTTATCATCAAGGATTCCGCGGTCTTGCGGCTCGGCGACCTCGTAGAGAAGCTTGCCGCGGGGCTAAGGGGACTGTGAGCAACAGACAGGCACTTCTGGTTGGCACGTGGGAGATTCGCCAATGCCCGACAAGATTTCCGTGGACCGGATTGACGAGATGTTCCGAGTGGTGTTCCGGGAACTCAAGGCGATGGGCGGCCGGGGCCGGCCGAAGGATGTCTTGGCCGCGGTGGGTGGGAAACTGAAGCTCACCGATTCAGCCTCTGGCAGCAGCACTACGAGAAGATAAGCGAACCCGGCAAGACCCTCCTCCCCCTGGTCAAAGTCCACTTCCTGGCCCCGGCGGAGGAGTAACAACGTGGCGAGAAGACGGAAGTAGAGAGGCAGTTGCGTATGGGGAGAGCGAAACAGCCTGCCGGCGGCAGCGCGAAGCAGGAGAGGTATGAGCTTTCCGCCGTGGCGCGGCGAGGGGCGGATCGCATTGAGCGGCTTCCCAAAGAGGTCGTTGCGTCCTTTGTGGCGTCCGAGCCAAAAGTCCGGGCATCCCGCCTGGGCGAGTTTACCAACCGAATCCTCGTTGAAATCACTCCCGTCATCACCTGGCTGGAACGGCGTCGGCACCCCGGAACGGCCGAGTTGGTCAAAAGACTCCTACGGCACGTTCTGCATGAAGCCGTTGCGTGCGCGGGGGCTGACATTTCTGAGTACGCCGGCGGGACCATTCATCGGACAAAGGGCGAGGGGTCTGCGGGCGCTGAGCGGAACGCCACGATGTTGGTAACCGCGAAGCTGTTTGCCTATTCCTTGCGTGAATGGGCTGAAGAGATCGAATCCGAGGGCACGCAAGGGCCGGCAGCGGTGACAGCAGCTTCGCAAGTTGTCGACCAGGCGGGCGGGCAGGGGCAGGGCGAAGGGTCCGGCGATGCCACAACGCGAACGGCTGGGGAGCCGAAGGCAGGCGAAGGGAATGGCGGGAAGCCTCAGAGCAAGAGGCGGAAGACCCGAAAAAAGCGAAGTGCCCTCAAGGCAGACAAGCAGCTTTACTGTGCGTGGAAAACGGGGTACTACAAGACTCAAGCCGCACTTGCGCAAGAGAAGGGTATCACCGAGAGAGAAGCCAAGCTGGCAATTGACCGGCATCGCAAGCGGGAGTCGGCGAAAGAGCAAGCCCGGAAGAAACCGCGTCAATAGCGGATTGCTTAATTCCTTCCAGCCTGACACCTGTTGCCACTTCTCGGCAATTTAGGGCTATTCCCTGCAAAGCGCTGGAATTAAGGGCGCGCTGGAAAAAATACGCGGCCCACTTTTCCATTCCAGCGCTGAGAATCACGCTCATGCGGTGGGCACTTCGCCCGCGCGAACTCGATTCCGAAAGGATCGAACATGAGTGTTCTCACACCGGCGGAACCGTCCGCCAAGCTGCTTGATGTTCAGGCCGTCTCTGAAATTCTCGGCTGCTCGACCCGCCACGTTTACCGTCTTTCCGATGCCGGCAAGATGCCTCCACACATAAAGTTGGGTTCGCTCGTTCGCTGGAATTCCAAGCGCGTCGAGGAATGGCTCGACCAAGGCTGTCCGTCTTGTAGAAGGGGGTCTCGGCGATGACTGTGCAAGCCTCAAGACGTGCCGACAGCCCGCAGGGTTTTCTCTCACCAACTCGCACCCTAAACGAACCGACCCCGACGGCTGCAACCGCCGGGGCCGGGATGGAGGTATGACCCCCATGACTCGAAAATCACTTACTGACATTCTACACGACGGGGACCGGGATAGTCTATCCCGGGCGTGGTCAAACACCGAAGCGGCCGAAGACTTCGCGCCGTTGCCGGCTGGCGAGTACGTCGCCCGGATTGTCTCTGCCGAATTGTTCACGGCGAAGACGCAGGGCACGCCGGGATACAAGCTGTGCTTTCGAGTGCTTGAAGGCGACCACGCCGGCCGGCAGTTCTGGCACGATGTTTGGTTGACGCCGGCCGCGATGCCGATGGCCAAGCGGGACCTGGGCAAGCTGGGCATTACGTCCCTCGACCAACTTGAAATACCGCTGCCGCCTGGCATTCGTTGCCGCGTCAAGCTGGCCCTTCGACGCGATGATGACGAGAGCGAACACAACCGGGTGAAACGTTTCGAGGTGGTCGGGATCGACGAACCCGAAACTGACCCGTTCGCGCCGGCCGACGCGCCCTCACCCCCGGCCCATCTTCCGCAAGCGGGCGAGGGGAGCAAGTCGCCGGAACCTCTTGCCGCCGATGAATCGGCAGGGGGTAGCAATGACGACTCCTGATTGCCGTTTTGGTTTTCGGATCGTCGGCGGGTGTTTCGAGACGCGGCGGTTGGTCGATGCCGCCGCCGCGCTCTCGGCTTATGCCGCCCTCGATCCGCGCTGCGAACCGGACAAGGAAGCCTACCTGGCGGCCTTCCAGTTTGGTGAAGACTTCCGCCGGCTGTTGCGCGAAACCGGCTCGACCGCCGGCTACATGGGGCCGTGCTGGTCACCCTGGTTGTGGTTCGACCTGGATGCGCCTGACGCCGCCGGACTCCACTACGCCCACAAGGACGCCGCCGCACTGGCCGTGTTCCTGGTAGAGCGGTACTCCGTCGACCCGGCCGACCTGTTGTGTTTCTTCTCCGGCAGCAAGGGCTTTCACGTTGGTTTACCTACGGTGCTCTGGTCGCCGGACCCGTCGGCCGACTACCACAAGACGGCGCGGCGGTTTGCGGAATCCGTTGCCGAACTGGCAAGCGTGACGACTGACGCCGGGGTGTATGATCGCGTTCGCGCCTTCCGTGCCCCGAACTCCCGACACCCGAAGAGCGGCTTGCACAAGCGGCGTCTTACGCTCGACGAACTGACCGGGCTTTCCCTGGACAAGATCGTCGAGCTATCCCGCGAACCGGCACCGTTCGACTTGCCCACGCCCACGGGCACCAGTGACCAGGCCGCCGCCGACTGGCAAGCCGCTGTCGAGCGGGGGGCGGACGAAGCCGAAGCGAAAGCGGCTCGACGTGTTGCCACGGGCGGCGCGCCGACGCTGAACCGTTCGACGCTCGACTTCATTCGGCACGGGGCAGACCAGGGCGACCGGCATCGGCTGCTTTTTTCCGCTGCCGCGAACCTTGCAGAGTTTAGGTGTCCGTCTGCTTTGGCCCATACGCTGTTGGAAGAATCAGGGCTCGACTCGGGATTACCACCGAAAGACGTTCGCCGGCAAGTCGAGTGCGGGCTTGCGGCCGTCCCTCACCCTGACTCTCTCCCAAAGGACGAGGGAGAGCAACTTACGCACCAGGACGCGCCAGAAGCGCCCCAAGACGGCTCGGACGGCTCGGCAATCCAAGAACCGCCGAAATGCACCACAAGCGATTCTGGGGACTCTCAGAGGCAAACTTGCCAGCAAGTGACAGGGGCGACCGATTCGACGCCCGCCGTCGATTTGCAAGCCGCTTTGGCACGACTCTGGGGAGCGACGCCGGCACCGACCGTCGGCCAGGCCGAAGCCACACCGCAAGCACCGACGCTCGACGCCGGCCGGGTCGTGCTGCTACCCCCGCAGCCGTCGCTTCGGCCTTTGCCGCCCGGGGATGTTGGGACCGGGGACCTCGACAAGTCTTGCCGCTGCGGTTCGACGGAGTATGTGGACGTGGCTATTTCCGGCAGGCGAACACGCCGCGACTGTCGAGAATGTGGGAAGTTTCTTGGCTGGGGTAAGTGGTATGAGGAAGGGGACGCCGCCCAGTGAAACCGAAAGCAAACTTCCAGACCGCCGCCGACGTTTTCGACACTTGGCGGGAAGACGTGCTGACCGGCTCGCCGCCCGTGCTCTACCCGATTGGCGAGGGCGAACTGGCCCGAATCGAAATCGGCCCGGGGCTGGTAACGCTCATCGGCGGGGCGCCGGGGGCCGGCAAGACGGCCTTCACGATGCAAGCCGCGGTCGATGCCTTGCGGCTCACCCCTTCGCTTCGCGTTCTGGTGTGTAATATCGAAATGCCGCCGGCCGTTCTCTTGGATCGGCAACTATCGCGGCTTTCGGGCGTGGACGTGACGACGATCCGCTACCGTCGCTTTGCCGCCGACCACGCCGACCGGTTGGACCAGGCCCTAAACACCCGGGAACCGCTCGCCGAACGGCTTGCCTTCGTCCGGCCGCCGTTCAACCTGGCAAACGTCGCCGCCGCCGCCGATGCCTTCCAGGCCAACATGCTGCTGTTGGATTACATCCAGCGTATTCCACCACCGGGCGAACACGGCGACCGCCGGGGATCGGTCGATGCGACGATGAACTACCTTCGACAATTCGCCGATGAGGGCGTTGCCGTGGTGGTAGTCGCCGCCGTGGCACGGACGAAAGACAAAAGGGGCCGTTCGTCCTACTCGGGCGACGGGCTGAACCTGGCGAGTTTTCGGGAATCGTCGGAACTGGAGTTTGGGGCCGATGACGCCTTCATCCTTGCGCCCCACCTGAAGGCCCATGACGTGGTAGTGCTTCGGCACCTGAAAGCGCGGCACACCGAACCGAAAGACGTTCGCTTGCGTTTCGAGCGAACGCTGCAGCGCTTCGAGCCACTTGGGGATGCCGACCAGGACCGCCCGGCATCCGGCAAGCTGCAATCGGCCTTGCGGTCGCTGTGGGACCGCACCGACCCGGCCGACGATGAGGCCGATGGTTCGCAAGGATGGCCAGAGTTTTGAGAGTATGCCGGATGAATAGCAAGACAGACACGCCAATTCTGCCGGGCTGTTCAGTGTTGCCGCCGATGGATGAAGGCAAGGGCTCGCAACACGGGCATCAGGGCAATGGCACCGACCAAGGGACCGCCAACAAGGCGAAGGGAAAGACCGGCCGCCGCAAGACGAGCGACCGCTTTGCGGTGCTCAATGCCTTTGTGGACTTCACCGCCGGGGGATTGTCCAGAAATGAAATCCTGGTTTGGCTGGTGCTTTATCGAGACACAAAGGCCGGCACCGCCCGGACTTCACAAGCCGACTTGGCGCGACGGGCCGGAGTTAGTGACCGGACGATACGCCGGGCCATCGCCGGATTGCAGAAAAAGGGACTGCTGAGAGTGGCTTATCGGGGCGGGATTGGCCGGGGGGCTTCCGCATATTGTGTTCGCCCCGTGCCCCCCGACAAGTAGCGGACAAAGTTCTGTCCGGTTGTAACCGGACAAACCGCGTCATTTACTGCGGACAAAGCTCTGTCCTACATCCCATAAGGGACCATAAGTGCGTCCCCTTTGTCCCTTGCGGGACCAGGGACGCGAACAGAAAAAACGCGCGGCTGGAACTGAAGGCCACTTGCCCGCGGGCCGATACTTGTTATGATTACAGCATGAGTAAACGCAAACCGAAACCGACGATGACCGAAGCACTAAGGGCCGCAATTGACCGAAGCGGGGTAACTCGTTATCGAATCGCCAAGCAAACGGGTATTCCGGAAACGTGCCTAATGCGATTTATGCGGGGTGAAACGTCCCTTCTACTCGACAGGGCTGACATGCTGGCCGAATACCTGGGGCTCCGGCTTGTGCCGGACCCCGATGCGAAGCCGCCGCAACCGACACCAGAAAACCTGGCGCGTCCGATGCTGGCGAAACGAAAGGCAAGAAAACGCAAGCCGAAGTGACCGGCTCGACGCCGGGCAGAACGAAAGGCGAATCATGGGCACTGTCTACAAGAAGACCTTTACAAAACCGATACCGGCCGAAGCCGAGACCTTCACCCGTAAGGGTGAGCACTTCGCCCGGTGGAAAGACGCCAAGAACAAGACCCGAACGGCACCGCTGACCACTGGAAAAGACAGCTCCAACCGAATCGTGGTCAAGGCCGGCACCTACACCGCAAAGTATCGGGACGGCTCGGGCGTGGTGGTCGAAAAGGCGACCGGCTGCCGGGATGAAACCGCCGCCCGTTCGGTGCTCGCCGAACTGGAACGCCGAGCCGAACTGGTCAAGGCGAAGGTTATTACCGCTGCCGAAGACGGCATCGCAGACCACCAGGACGTGCCGCTTGCGGACCACGTCGCCGCCTTCATCGACCACCAAAAGGCAAAGGGAGTTTCCCGCCGGCTAAACGACACACTCTCCCAGCTACGGCGGGTTGCTGTGGACTGTGGGTTCCGCTGTCTGGCCGACCTGAACGGCTCCAAGTTGGAGCGGTGGCTTGTGGACCGCCAAGCGGAGGGCATGAGCGCTGCAACGCGAAACGAATACCGGGGGGCGTGGGTGACGTTCTCGAATTGGTGCGTCAACAACGGCCGATTGGCAGGTAATCCATTTGCCAGGGTGCCGAAGGCCAATGTAAAGGGCGACCGACGCCGGCAACGGCGGGCGCGCAACGAAGACGAGCGTGTCCGGTTGCTCGATGTGGCTCGCCGGCGTCCTCTTTTGGACAGGATGACGATTCGGCGGGGCAAGCGGAAAGGGCAAGCGGTCGCCAGACTTCGGGACAAAACCCGGCATCGGTTGGAACGGCTCGGGCGAGAACGCGCTTTGATCTACAAGACGCTGGTGCTGACCGGACTCCGCAAAGGGGAACTCGCTTCGCTGACTGTGGGGCAACTGTACCTTGGTGCCGATCCGCCGTATCTGGTGCTCGATGCGGCCGACGAAAAGAACCGCGAAGGAAACTCGATACCGCTTCGTGCCGATCTGGCCGACGATCTTCGCCAGTGGCTTACTGACAAGGCGCAGACCGTGCAGGAAGCCGCCAGAGAGGCACCAATAGTCCGGTTTCGACCCGGAAGCTCTCGACAACGAGAAACGCAACCGGGGCGATTCTACGCGACCAGAGGGGCAGGTCTGTTTGTCGTTGACTCGTCTGCCGGCGGATACGTCTGTCTTCTATGTTCCGACTGGACTGGTGCGGATTCTCAACCGGGACTTGAAACTTGCCGGCATCCCCAAGCGGGACGAACGTGGTCGGACAATCGACGTTCACGCCATGCGGCATACCTTCGGCACGCTGCTAAGCGTGGCCGGCGTGGCACCGCGAACCGCACAAGCCGCCATGCGTCATTCGAGCATCGACCTGACAATGAACGTCTACACCGACCCTAAGCTGTTGGACGTGGCCGGTGCGATGGAAGCACTGCCGACGCTCTCTCTGACGGCCAGTGCCGACGTTGCGAAGGCGACCGGAACCGACGATTCGTCCGCTTCGCGGTTTGCACCAGGGTTTGCACCAACTCTTGGCAAATCAGCAACGCCGGGTTCAATTCCTGACAAACAGGTAAGATGGGAAGACGCCCACTCGGGCCACCAAGAAACGCAGAAAAACGCTGGAAAACAGGGGCTTTCCAGCGTTTCTCAGCAGTGGGCGATGGCCGACTCGAACGGCCGACTTCCACGTTGTAAGCGTGGCGCTCTAACCAACTGAGCTAATCGCCCCAAGGCTACAAGGCTATCGATATTACCGGGTTACCGGGTTGCTTGTCAATGTGGGCGGCGCAACTCGCTCCAGGGTGCCTCGTCGGCGACCTCGACCACTTCGTAGCCGTCTTCTTGGCCGATACAAGGACCGAGAATGGCCAGCAGCTTCGCATCGCGATCGGTGGTGTTGAAGGACGTATGGACCATGCCGGCATGGATGAAGACCGAATCGCCCGGCTCCATGGAGCGCTTTTCCTGGCCAAGCCACTGCTCGACCCGGCCCTCGACCACGTAAATCACTTCTTCCTGTTGCGGATGTTTGTGAAACGCGTGTCCACCGCCCGGCGTCAGAGTTACTTCGATAACCACCAGTTCCTTGGCGTTTGTATCGGCGGGCCCGCTACACCAGGCCATCGAACCCCAGTCGAGTTGTTCACGCGTGGCGTTTGCCGCGGGCACGAATTTGCCGTCCATATGCTTTTCTCCTGGAGAAGTTGTCAGTAATCTTTTAGTGCAATCCTCGAATCGTGTCCAGGCGTCATCCACGACACAATGAGCCGGGCGAGAGAAAAATGAGGAAAAATCGAAGTGGTTTTACGAAAAAGTGGATTGACAGGCTGGGCGATGTGGTTAGATTAGACGTAACCGTTCACGGCCGGTTGGGGACTGGTCCATTTTTCGGCCAGAAGACGTTTTTTTCCGGTAAACCGCTGGCCGAAAACATGGACCTGTTCCCTTCCGTAGCGTAAGGTCTGACCCCAGCATCACAAGAAAGGTTGATTAGCATGAATGGCAATTCGTCAAAATCGAGTGGTTCCGCGACGCGGCGCGATTTCTTGAGGACGGCCGCGGCCGCTTCCGCGGCCTTTGGCGCGCCGTGGCTGGTGCCTTCCTCGGTGCTGGGGGCTAATGCGCCGAGCAACCGGATCACCCTTGGGTTGATTGGGGCGGGCAACCAGGGCTCGTGCGATCTGCGGCGGGGATGGTTCCGTCAGGACGACGTCCAAGTTGTGGCCGTTTGCGACGTGAATACCGCCAGCCACGGCTACGTCACGCCGAAGCAGTACCTGGGACGTAAGCCGGTCCAGAAGATGGTAAACGAGCACTACGCCAAGAACACGCCATCCGGCCGGTACAAAGGGTGCGATGCCTACGAGGATTTCCGCAAGATTCTCGACCGCCCGGACATCGACGCGGTGGCAATCGTAACTCCCGACCACTGGCACGGCGTGATGACCGTCATGGCGGCCAAGGCCGGCAAGGACATCTACTGCCAGAAGCCCCTCTCGTTGACCATCCGTCAGGGCCGGGAGATGATCAAGGCCGTGCGGAAGTACGACTGCATCCTTCAAACGGGAAGCCAATTCCGCTCCGACGGTACGATCCGGTTTGCATGTGAACTGGTCCGCAACGGGCGGATCGGCCAACTCAAGAAGATCACCACGTTCGTGGCCAAGAACAACAAGGTCAGCCCGGGACCCGGTTGGAAACCAATGCCGGTGCCCGAGGGATTCGACTACGAAACGTGGCTGGGTCCCGCACCCAAGGTGCCCTATCACAAGGACCGCTGTCTCTATCGGTTCCGCTTCAACCTCGATTATTCCGGCGGGCAGGTAACGAACTTCGGGGCCCATTCAAACGACATCGCCCAATTGGGTAACGGCACGGACGGAACCGGGCCGGTCGAGATCGAGGACCTCGGCGCCGAGTGGCCGCCTAAAGGCAGCCTGTTCAACACGGCCACCAAGGTACACTTCCGCGCCCGCTATGCCAATGGGGTGGAGTTGACCTGCGTGACCAAGGAACCGTGGATGGGTGCCCTTTTCGAGGGGACTGAAGGGTCGGTCCAGTGCGGCTGGGGAGGACTGAAAACCAACCCGACGTCGCTGAAAGACTCGAAGATCGGAGCGGATGAAATTCACCTTCCCGTAAGCAGCGATCATTACCGAAACTTCGTCGACGCCGTCAAGGCGCAGAAGGAACCCATATCGCCCGTCGAGATCGGCCATCGTTCGGCAAGCGTCTGCCACTTGGGGAACATCGCCATGCGCCTTGCCCGAAAGGTGAAGTGGGACCCCAATGCGGAACGTTTTGTCGACGACGACGAAGCAAACGGCATGGTAAGCAGGCCGATGCGTGCCCCTTGGCAATTGTGAGCAATCCCGGCCCCAAATCGTACGCTGGCGGTGGTGACGAGCAGTTCGCGTCTATCGTCGCCCTTCATGTTGCCTTCCCCTTGTCAGAACAGGGTCGGCACGCCGGATTTTTGATTTCGGAGTTGGATAACCGGCCTGCGTGTACCCCTACGGCCCGTTCCAATAAATTTGCAACCTTGGTTGCAGTGAGTTGTCAGCTTTCAGCCTTCAGCTTGAAAACCCGCAAAACCCGCTGCGCCCAGAAGCTGAAAGCTGAAAGCTCATAGCTCATAGCTCGCTCGCCCTTTCCCGTACGACTCTCTCATCCGCTACTCCATGCCGGTTTGTCCCGACACTTTCCCTGACCCCATAGTCCCCCAATAATTGGTATTTTGTCCCGGAATTCCGAATTCTATTGTGTCCCCGGAATTCTCCGGAATTCCAACGGATGCGGTCCGAAGTCCACTACGATCGTCGTGTCCCCGCACGCTACTGCGGCAATCAGAATGGAGGTTGCCAACGTCCGCACCAGGCAAGTCGCCGTAATTGTTCGCATTCTCAAAATCCTTGAACCCCTCGCCATAATTTCAGCCACATTTCTCTCTCGTAGCAAGCCAGCGACTCACCCGCTGAGTCCGTCAAACGCAACGAGATGGTTGTCAGTTGCGTGTCTTGCGGCACCGTCGCCAAGTCGACCTTTTCCACCAGTATAGCGTCGCTGGCCGGAACGTCCAGGGTCTTTTCGCCTGTAAGCAGTGTTCTTCCGCCGGTTTCCATCGTCCATGAAATCTTGCAATTCTTGAATTCGGTGGGCAGATCATTGGCGACCCAGACTTCCATGGAGTTACCGCCTTTTTGGAGTTGAAACAAGGGGACCAGAGGGCGGTTCAACTGGGCCATTTGATAATAGGCCTTCTTGGGCCTGAGGTCCGGGCCGACAATCGCTTTCGGCCAATGGTTCGGCAGCGGGTCGGCAAAGTAAAACTGCATATAACCCGATATTCGCTGCGGCGATATCCGGAACGCCGTGGTCATTTCCGCCAACAATATCGCCTGATAGCTCTGGCTGGCCTGAATGTATTCCCCCAGGTTGCGCGGCGTCTTGCCGTGAAAGCCTATTCGCTGTTTCAGATCGGCCTTTTTCACTTGGACAGATCCCTTCAAGACATCAGCGTCGGGTGAATCCGGTATCTCGAATTGCGGCGGATAGTATGATCTCATGGTTTCAAAGCAATCGAGCGCTTCGCCACCGTATTCACCAACCGTCACTCTGCCAACCCCCTTGAATCTTCTGGGCATGTTGTACACTTCGATCTTGCCATACCATCCGATGTATGAATGGAAATCAGAGATGAGATTCGCCGAATATCCCGGAGGAAGTGCCAGAGCAGCATGACCCCGGTGGTCCTCGCTGAGGGGATCCACAATCACGGGATGGCCACTGCTGGCGGGATCGAGAATGACAGGATGACCGCTGACGGGCTTGATAATCCGTTCCGGATCAACTTTGATGACCTCATTGGCTATCTCTCTTGAGCCTACGCATGAATTGCGAGGCCAGGGATGAGGCGGCGTTTGGGTGATGACGAGAAGCGGGGAATTGGCGGATAGGAGTGGAGTGGCGGTGGAAAGCGTGGGTTTGGGCTGGTGGTGGCGTCTCG
>JAUWJC010000039.1 GCA_030607895.1 Pirellulales bacterium | reverse complement strand
GATACCAGCAGCAGCAACCCTGCCACACAGACGGCCGAGGTGATTTTGCTTCGATAGACCCCAAAGCCAAGACAGCCGACTGCGCAGGCCAGGGGCAAGTACAAGGCGACCGGTCGAGTAAGGATGGTCAGACCGAGGAGAATTCCACCCCCGAGGAGTCGCCAGCCGCGTCGGTACTGCTTGCTTTCCGGCGCCGCTAGCACGGGAACGACGAGTAGGGCGGAGCCGATCATGAGGAAAAGAAAGAGCGATTCGGACATCGGCTGGAAATTGTAGGTTGCCAGCATCAAGTCGGTCCCCAGTAGCACGGCTGCCCAGAATGCCGGCTTTTCGCCGAAAACAGCCCGGACCAACAGGAACAGAAGCAGACAACTGGCGGCGTGCAGGACAGCTTGCACCAAGTAGATGGCCCCAGCCCCGCCCACGATGTCTAGTCCACCTGCAAACAGTGGGTAGACCGGAGTTCGCATCATGTCGGGCAGATAGGGTGGCTGCTGGCAACGGGAGTAATGACCATGAAGGAGCAGATTCCGGCCAAGCAGTACATAATGTCGGCCGTCCGGGTTTGACGAAAGCCGATAATCTTCCAGGTAGGCCGGCCGATTGACGGCGATCAAGACACCGATACCCAAGTTGATGCCCAGACATGCCAGGACTACAACGAGAATCGCTCTTGGAATCGGTGTGTGAAAAGACATATTTGGCTACTTGGATTTCGTGAGACAGTTCATTTGCGGCGCATGTGAAGGATACTTATGAAGAAGCCCGAGAGAACGGTTTGAAACCCCAGGGCTGAGAGGGTGACGCCGGGAATTACCCAGCGCATCGTGTGGGCGTAGTCCAGGTTGCCAAAACCGACTTGCCACCACTGGCAAACTGCGCTGGCCAAGAGCACCAGGCCCGAAACCAGCATGGCGGCTCCGATCATCAGGGCCCGCTCCAGGGTCACGATCTTGAAAAGGCGATTCAGCCGGGGATCCGCCGGTAGCAGGCGCTCTCCGATGGCAAACACCTTTGCGAAGACCGCGAACGCCACGGCCTGGTAGCCCATCAGGATGGCCAGGCTGGCGAACAGAAGCGTATGTGCATCCAGCGTCGCTCCAAGCACCTTGTAGCCCGGCATGGCCAGTCCGTACGCAATCAGGCCGAACAGCAACAGCAGGAAACCGGGAATCAAAAACAGCCACTTGGGGCTGAACAGCAAGAAGAATCGGAGCGTACGCCAGCCGTCACGGAACGTTTTCAAGTGCGGGGCGTGCGATACTCGGCCGTCCGGGTGCAGTGTGATCGGCACCTCAGCGATGTTCTTGCCGTACAAGCTGCTCTTGATGATCATTTCAGTGGCGAATTCCATCCCCGTACAGCGGAGATCAAGATCATCGTACAAGCGCTTCGAGAACCCTCGCAACCCACAGTACACGTCGTTGATTGGGGCCCAAAACATCCGTCGGACCATTGCGGAGAACATGGGGTTGCCCCACCAGCGGTGAAGCAGGGGCATCGCACCGGGCATAATCGTGCCGCCTCCGGATGGAAAACGACATCCCTGGACCAGTTCGTATCCCTCGCGAAGCTTGTCGACAAACCGAGCGATCTCCAAGAAGTCGTAGCTGTCGTCCGCATCACCCATAATGACGTACTTCCCGTGGGCCGCCTCAATTCCACCCATCAACGCGCTGCCGTATCCCTTTTCTTTCACATGGACGACCCTGGCACCGAGCTTTTCGGCGATTTGCGGTGAACCGTCCGTGCTGCCGTTGTCGGCCATGATGACTTCACCACGAATTCCATGCTCGCGCATGGCCCGCTGGGCCTTTTCGATACAACGGGCCAGAGTATCGGCTTCGTTCAGGCAGGGCATGACAACCGACAGTTCGAGTTCTTCGCCGCAGTCCGTGTTATCTGCCCGGTCTCCATCCCGCGTTGCCGGAGGTTCTGGAGGCATTGAAGCTTCTCCTTACCTGGATTCAGAGTTTGTTGTCAATCGGATGCTCTTTCCACGCCATCTCACCGTGTTGTCTTGCCCGCATACATTTCTTACGGTGCCTTTCTCGCGAATCCTTCGTTCGGCCGTTGGCCAACCATAATCAGCGACATGCCGGGGGTGGGCAGGCAGCGGTCGAGGATCATGGCGATTGGCAGCAGGCGGTCGAACCAGATCATTTGTCGGGGGCTTAGGTGGCGCTTGCGGAGGATTCGGCCGGAGAACCACCAGGCCAACGCACCCAGCCGGCAGAACGGCTTCGTGAAGACGACCCGTAAGCCGGCCGCCTCCATCTTTTCTTGGAGTTCCTTGATGCTGTAGCGGCGGCAGTGTCCCAACTCGTCGTCCACGCCCGTATGGAGCCACTCGCCCGCCGGAACGACGATCACGCAATGACCGCCGGGTACGAGCGTATCGTGAAAACCACGGAGCACTTTCTCGTCATCCTGGAGGTGTTCCAAAACGTTCGAGCAGAAGACCGTGTCGATTTGCTCGTCTTTCCACAGTGCGAAATCATCCGGCCTGGTCAGGTCGGCGTGGATGACGCGGACGTTCCGGCGGCTGCCGAACCGATCGCACAACCGGGGTACATACACCGGGTCGTTCTCGACCAGGATCAGGCGGTCGGCGTCGAGGAACTGGTCGCTGAGGTTACCGATCCCGGCACCCGCCTCGAGAACCCGCCGGCCGATAAACCGCCCGCACTGCCGCAGTGTCCAGCGGTTGTACTTCTGTGCTCGGGCAACCGATTGGAGGATGTAGAAGCCCGAGTGGTCGGTGAATCGGGTGTCGAGGAACCGGCAGCGGAGCAATGTCCAGAGGGCCTTGAGTGCGTCGACCGCGCCGGTCTTCTTGCCTTCGGCGTAAGCGCGGCCGAAATAGCTGATCGGGACTTCGTAAATCCGCGCGCCCCACTGGGCCAAGCGGCAGGTTAGCTCGGGCTCGATCGTAAACGTGTTGCCACTCAGGCGGAGTTGTTTCAACACATCAGCCCGAACCATCTTGTAACAGGTCTCCATGTCGGTCAAGTTGACGTCGTTGAGAATGTTCGCGACCAGCGTCAGCAGACGATTTGCCAGGCTGTGCCAGAAGAACAGCACCCGTCGCGGGTGTCCGACGAAACGCGATCCGTAGACGGCTTCGGCCTTGCCCGACAGAATGGGACCCAGCAAACGCAGGTAATCGCGAGGGTCGTACTCCAGGTCGGCATCCTGTATGACGGCCACGTCGCCGGTCATCTGCTCGATAGCCGTGCGGACGGCGGCACCCTTTCCCCGGTTGCGGTCGTGCCGGAACGTCTTGATCCGCGAGTCCTCCCGTGCCAGCCGCCCGAGTTCTTCCCACGACCCGTCCTCGGAGCCATCGTCTACGGTGATCAGTTCCAGATCGAGGCTGATCGGCGCGGCGAGCACTCGGGAGACGATTTCCGCCAGCGTCCACCGCTCGTTGTAAACCGGCATCAGCACAGAGAGCTTCGTAATCGGCGGTGTCTGGCTGTCCGCCGGGGCGTCGCCGGCGATTTGGGTGCCACTGCTGGCTTGACCAGCAGTGTTTTCGCAGGGCTTGTGCTTCGCACTGCTGGGCAAGCCAGCAGTGGCACCCTGTTCTAACGGGCTGCCAGAAGCTTCCTGGTCTGGATGTTTCGTCTTGTTCACGATCAATCCCACCTGGCGTATCGCAGGATGCACCACAATGCCTTGAAGGCGTCGCGAAGGCCGATTTTCTTACCGGCTTCGTACGTTCGGCCTGAGTAGGTAATACCCATCTCGAAAACACGGTATTTTCGCCGCGCCACCTTGGCGGTCAGTTCCGGCTCGATCCCGAAACGGGTCTGCTTCAGCGTGGGGGTTATGGTCTCGATTACCTCGCGGCGGAATACCTTGTAACAGGTTTCCATGTCGGTCAGGTTCAAGTCGGTGAGCATATTCGACAGCGTGGTCAGCATCCGGTTGGCAATCGAGTGCCAGAAGTAAAGCACCCGGTGCGATCCGCCGGCGGCAAACCGGGAGCCGAACACCACGTCGGCCTCGCCCTCGACGATCGGCTGAATCAACAGCGGATACTGGGCCGGGTCGTATTCCAGGTCGGCGTCCTGAACGATGACGATATCACCCGATACGTGCTCGAAACCGGTCCGAAGCGAAGCGCCTTTCCCCCGGTTCTTCTCGTGGTAGATGATCTTCAGGTCGTCGTCGCCTTCCATTTGGGCGAGGACCGCTCGCGTGCCGTCGGTGCTGCCGTCGTCGACCAGGATCAACTCCTTGGCGATGGGTACCGCCCGAACACGGCGAACGATCTCCTCGACCGTGTCCTTCTCGTCGAAGATGGGGATCACGATGGAAAGCCGCAAGTCGGGTGGGATGGGATAAAGCCCCAGCCGCCGGGCGGTCCCTTCACCAAGCAACTCTTGGACCAGTTCCGGCGAAGGTTCGATTGACCCCTCCGACGGTCCGCCGCAAAGCGGACAAACGTTTGGCGTTGCGTGGGATTCGGGTGTACGTGAAGGTGTACCGTGCATGGCTATCAAGACCTATCGAAGAACTGGACGTCTACTGTTTGAAACCATCGCTCACTCCTCCACTTCCAGCACGAAAACCTCTGTCGTTTTGGTTGGATCATCAAACGGTCGGGGTCGGTGTTTCGTGAATAGCAGCTTCCACCCGGCTGGAATCTTTTCCGGGATTCGCTTTAACGCCGGATCAAAATCGTCCCAAGATATCTGGTATTCGCCAAATTCTTCAAAAAAGGACTTGTCCAAGATCACTACGGATCGACGAATCGATTTAACGGGCACGTTCTTAAGCGACTTGAATTCCATATCTTCCTTCGGTCGAAAACGCGCAAAGACTCCCCCTCTAAGCGACCATGGCCAATGGGTAACATATACAGGGCGCGAATCCATATGCTTCAGCTTCTGCACGGTCTGGCGATACACATCAACGTCCTCGAACAGAGGTGACCAGTAGACGAACCACAGAAACAGACATGAAACTGCTGTATATAAACCAACCAGCGTAAAGGCAAGTCCCCAACGCCAATTGCCCGACAAACCGCACCAGTCGGCCTTGCCGATATTCTCAATCATCATGGCAATAAGTATGGCCGAGGGAACACTGCAAATAGTCAAGAATCTGT
The DNA here is from genome assembly GCA_030607895.1 of Pirellulales bacterium. Lineage (GTDB taxonomy): Bacteria > Planctomycetota > Planctomycetia > Pirellulales > Thermoguttaceae > JAUWJC01. The sequence continues at coordinate 8,830 of JAUWJC010000039.1, read as the reverse complement.
CGTACTTCCAGATCGGCTGATAACTTGTGAAACTCGTTGATGCGAATTCAAAGAAGAGATACATCAATCCAAACGACAAGACTGGAAGCCAGTACCGGTCGTCTCGCTTGATTGCCATCCATAAACAGAACGCGAAAGCAGGCCATGCGAGGTAGAAAAGAAGGCCCACATTGAAGTTCAAGAACTGCGGCCATATTCTCCAAACGTCGAGTGTGCTCATCTCGGCAAGAAAACCCGGAAAATCTCCAAAGACTTTCAAGACCGGCATCGTATTCAGAGTATGCTCGAACAGCTTCCCCGTAGCAGTCCATCGTGTTCCAACCGCATCGTGAACAAGCAACCGATATTGCAAGAGAAAATCACCGGAGAGAGCAAATAGAAGACTCCATAATGAGGCAAGTGCTCCGAAAAACGTAACGCTTGGAACAAGAACGGCCCGTGGGTTGCGTTTTCTTGAACAAAGGGCCGTTGCCACGAGTGGAAGCAACACGATGCCTGATGTGGCACGTGCCTCGAATGCAAAGAAGGCAAAAAGACCGGAGGCCACGTAAAGCGAGTATTCCCTCACTCGGCTCCCCGGCCACCGCAGTGCGGTCGCGAAGCAAAGCAATGATACGCCAATGTAAAACGGAATGAAGTTATCTGGACTCACGACCAGAGAATACCAAATATCTTGGGGAATCAGCGAAACGATCACTGCGGAAATGAGACCTACTCGATAGCTGTGGATAACCATGCCCAGCAGGAATGTGCAGACGATTGTCGAGACGGAGAAGAGCAGGCAACATGCCACAACAGCCTGCTCCGTAACACCAAAGATTTTCATGAACAAAGCGACTGGCAACGTAAGCGAGAACCGGTTCGTGTAGATGTTCGCTATGCTTGCAGCGTGGTTACCCCAGCCATTGTCGTTGGCGTCTTGAGCTGCCGCTATGTACGAGAATTCATCCGGCTCACACAGCGGTCTGCCATAATGTACCCTCAGTCCGATTGCACCAATCACGACGCAGAATAATAGGAAGCCTCGGATGCATAGCCTAGTTGAGTTGGTGCGAGTCATTCAGCCATGCTCCCTTTCGTGAGTTAGTTCCAACAGCATTTCAAACTGCTCCAGCCGGGTATCCCTGGAGTGCTGCTCTTCCACGTACGCACAGCCCGCAGGGCCCAGGCAATCTCGGCATTGCAAGTTGTCTTGTGCTATCGAGTTTCTATTGCGGAAAGCCGCGGGTAATAGGTGCCGCGGGCGGAGTACTCGGCAAGGTGTTTGGACAGGGCATCCTTCTCTGCCGGATTGACGGCGAAAAACGAAACAATCGAATCGGCGCAGACGGCATTGTCGGATATCTCCCACTGGCCAACCTTCCGCCACGCGGGTGGAAGCCCGACATGCTCGGAAAACCAACGGTCGTGGATCACCGCGATCTTCACGCCGCGTGCTTTGGCCAGCGAACCGATAAGTTCCGCCCCGTAGGTTCCATCCAGCCGCGCTCGGGCGACGTCCATGTCGGCAAGCCCGGCCAGATCGAGCAGATCAATATCCGCGTAGTAACTTATGGCTCCAATATCGTTTGCGGCAACGGCCCGGCCGCTGTAATACTGCTGCAAAAAAGACGCCATCCGGTATTGCTGCTCGTAGATGTTGTGTGTTGCGCGGGGAGCGAGCATCAATGAGGCGGCGCACCGCCTGCCAAACGGCAGCAGGGCAATCAGACCGATCAACCCGACCGCCAAAAAAGGGACCAGGTTTAATTTGCGCGAAGCCGGGTCGTTGGGGCAAATTAGACTTGGTCCCTTTTTCGGCCGCGAATCCTTGATGAACTGCCCGTAAACAACCGCCGGGATGCCGAGTATCGCACAAGCCACCAGGTAGGCCTCGTAGCGGAAGAAGCCGCCCGTTCGGGCAAACTGCAGGTGCAACAGGGTCGTCGTCACCAACAGCCACATCATGGCCTTGTCGACGCTCCAAGCCGAAAAAGGGACCAGGTTTAATTTGTGCGAAGCACCCTCCGGGCCGTTCCGGCAAATTAAACCTGGTCCCTTTTTCGGCCAATCGCGGGAATCCTTGCGATAGAGGAGGACCAACACGACCAGCGCCCCGACCACGATTACGGTCATCTCGGGCTGGGCGAACATTGCCTTGTAGGCCGTGTTCCCCAGCGAATCGACTATCCCGGAAAAAGAGCCGAACGACGGTCTGCGCCCTTTCAACCACACGCTATTGGGCAGAAAGTACCACCCACGCGACAACGATACCAGCCCATAAACCACCACTGGCAGGACACCGAAACCACCCAACACCACGGCATCTCGAACACGCCTGCGGATCAATAGCAGACCGCACGCGGCGGCGATCATGAACAGGCCCTCGAACCGGGTTGCCGCAAGCAACACGGCCAGCACCACGCAAAGCATCCCTTGCACGGCGAATGTCGACTGGCCCGCAGGCTTCTCTTCCGCCACGAACCGTGCCGCTAGAAAAAAGAACAACACGGCCAGCGAAATGTGCAGCGAGTGTTCGAGTCCCGTAATCACAAGGAAAGGCAACGGCGCGCACAGCGTAAGGGCCAACAATCCGACGAAGCACCATCGGGCTGGAAAACCCTGCCGGCTCAGCAAGACATAGCCGGCCACCACCAGCCCGGTTGCAGCCAGAATGTTTAACAGCAGCGGAGTGATAACGTTTACTCCAAACGCCAGGTACGCCAGCGCAATCAGCGCGGGCCACAAAATCGACGACGAGGCCGAGGAGAACCCGTGCCGGGTAACTCCCCATACTCCGTGCGTCGCGATGTTCTTGGCTATTGCCATGTGAATATATGCGTCGTCCAGGGCGTAGACCAAACGGCCCTCGTTTCGCTTCAACGAAATCATCCAGCAGGCGGCCACGGCCAGGTACAGGACGGTAAGTGCCGCCGCCAAGGGCCAGTGCTTAGCCATTCGTCCTTCAGCCCCCGGCCAATCCCAAGAGTGCCGCGAACGGTTTCATCCGTGCGTCCCACGAGCGGTTTTGCTCGACGTGCGTCCGGCCCGCCGTTGCCAGGCGGCGGCGAAGCTCGCGGTTGTCGAGCAGTTCTTCGATGTTTTCGATCCACTGGCGAGCTTCGGCGGCCTGGCAGAGGTGTACGCCCGGCTCGACGTCGAGTCCTTCCAGGCTTTGTGGCGAAGCCACGATCGGCTTGCCCATCGCCAGGGCTTCGAGGACCTTGTTCTGAATACCCCGGGCGATTCGCAAGGGAACCACGACCACCGCGGCACCGGCTAGGTAAGGTCGCACGTCGGGTACGTCGGCGGCCAACTCGACGCCGGGTAACTCGGCCAGCCGACGGGCGTCGGACGTCGGGTTGCTACCCACCAGCGTGAAGGTGGCAGCGCCTCGCCGGTGGTGAATTTCCGGCCAAACGTGCTCGCAAAACCACTTAACCCCGTCAATGTTCGCTCGGTAGTCCAACGCTCCCACAAACACAAGCCGCTCCGACTCCGCCGAGTCGGCCGAGTCGGCCGGCCGGAAATAGTCCAGGTCCACGCCGTTGGCGATAGCATAAACGCGATCGGTCGGGCAAAACGCCCGATAGATATCGGCCTCCTGCGGACTGACCAGCGTGACGGCCTTGGCTCGCTCGGCCAGCGACCGTTCCAGCTTCCTGCGCCGTCGCCCTTCCAGCCGGTAGAGGAACCGCTTGAAACCGCCTGCCTGCTCGGCGTAATCGAGCCATTTCTGACTGTCCACGTCGACCAAGTCGACAACCGCAGGAACCCCATCAAGCGCCGGCACGTCGAGGTACTGCACCATGCTCGAGCAGAAGACCACAACCGCGTCGAAGCGTGTCTGACGGGACCAATCTCGCACGATCCGCTTGAGCCGAGGCGAGCGAAACAGACCTTCGGTGGCCGTCCGGCCCGTGGCCGCCGCGCACGCCGCGCGAAGCCCTCGCCTCCGCCGGGTGAGCACGACCGCCGCCAACCGCTTGCAGTGTTTCCGAATTGCCGCGATGGCTTCTTCCGAGACTGGTTGCTCCGACAGGAAGGCCAGGTGGACTTCCGCCCGTGCCCCCAGAAATTCCAGCAGATGGAACGACCGGATCCGATCGCCCCGATTCGGCGGATAGGGGACGCGATGAACCAGGTAGAGGATTTTTGTTACGCGCTCTTGCACGGCTGTTCGAGACTATTTCTGGAGCCTGACGAGAAGAACGGAGCCGGGCAATCCGCCGGCGATAATGATTCGGTCGCAAACATGCGCCAAAGGACGAAGTAAACGCGGAACGCAGTAGTCCAACTGGCCCACGCGATGCAAACTCGTGAACTCGACGCGGCTGAAGCTGCGTGTGTATCTCGATATCTGGCGAGGCGTATTGGCCCGATAATGCGTTGGGTAATGCTCGAAATTGCGCAAACTCGAATCGCGATGCAGCCAACGGAAATACGCCCTTTTCACTCCCAGAAATTCAGTCGTTTGCGATGCAACGGCGAAGAAATTCCGCCCGTCGACGGTGAAACCCCAGAAGACCCCGTCCTCGGCCAACACGTCGTACAGCTTTTTCCAAAATCGTTCCGGGGTAGGCACGTGCTCCAAGACAAAGTTGGCGAAGGCAATATCGACGGAGCCGGGCTCCAAGGGCGCCTCTTCGAAAGCACATCGATGCACTTCGTCAAAATGCGGTCCGAGACTAATCCGCGGATCGGGTTCCACTCCGACATATCGGCCGGCCTCACTGGCCAGCGATTGCTGAAGCTCGACATTGTTGTCGAATCCGCTCCCACATCCGATATCGAGGAAAGCCAACCGGCCGGGCCGTCGCCGCGCTTCGTCGAGGATCATGTCGTGGAAAACCGGCGCCCTCCACTGACCCTTGCGATAGCACTCGATGTACTTCGCCCACCTGTAGTCGGAATCCGCCATTTCCTACCTAACGCGTGTCCTTTCCAGCCAGTGTTGCCTGCGCAACCGTTGGAACCGACGACGACAACCGCGTTTCCTCGATCACGTCGCCAAGTGGTCCAAAGCGGAACTTCCGCAGAAGCACGTCCAGCTTCTTTTCGGTCGATGCCAGGTTCAGGTAGTGCCTGGTGCGCGAAAGGCGAGAACATATCTGCAAACGCGGCTGGTCCGGGTCCAACTCCCAGGGATGGACGTAAAACACAAACGGCCGGTTGTGTTTGCGGTTGATTTTCGAGAGAAATTGCAGGGTCAAGTGCAGCGGATACAGACGAAAATAGCCGCCGCCGGAGACGGGCAAGTTCATCCGGCCTATCCGAAGCACGGAAACGGGAAACTCCCAAAGCGGACCGGCGGGTGTGTCGATCCGGTGAATCGATACCTCGGCGCCCGGGATACCGTAGCGGTCGTGATAAATCGGAAATACGCTGGAATCGAAGCGGAAGCCCTCCTCGGCCAGAATCGCCAACGCCCAAAGCGATTTCTTCGTTATCGAAAAACTGGGAGCACGGTACGCAACAACCGGCTTGCCGGTGATCTGCTGCAAAACATCTCGGCACCGGACCAAATCGGTGCGGAACTCATCGGGTGACATCCGGTAGATCAAGTGGTGCCAGTGGCCGTGCGCTCCGATTTCGTGCCCCCCGGCCTGAATGTCCCGAACCAGTCGGGGAAAACGCTCGGCCACCCAGCCCAGCACGAAAAACGTTGCCCGAACCTCGTGACGGCCAAGCATCTTGAGGATGCGGTGCGTGTTGGCCACCACGCGACTCTCATATCGGTCCCAGTGCGCCCGATCGATATGCTCCTCGAAGGCCGAGACGTGGTAGTAGTCTTCCACGTCCACGGTGAAGGCGTTAATCACTTTCACGGCGGTCAGCTTTCAGCTTTCAGCGGTCAGCTTTCGACTCCTGGAAGCAGGGTTGTTGTGCGTTTTCATACTGATAGCTGATAGCTGACAGCTCACTACAACCCACTTTGCAGGTTCATTTGGACGGGCCATACGCTGCCGGAATCCCGTCCTTCTTCCGCGATTTGCTCCCGCACGAGCCGTTGCCCGAATGAACCTCGGTACCCAACGCTTTGCGGTAAGTCGCCGGCGAGCCTTTTTCGGACGGTGTTTCGGATGCCGTTTCGGATGCCGTTTCGGGTGCCGGTTCCGGGAGCCTTGGATGCCGCCTCACTCCCAACAACCGCGCCACGCGCCTTCCCGGAAAACCCAAAAGACGCAACGAGGTGCAAACGACGATCCGTGCGTCAAGCAGCAGGCCGGCAATGCGAATGTATTCCAGGTCCAGCATCAACTTGCGGCGGACACTGTCGATACCGGTGTCCGGCGGCAGATTGACCTGCGACAGCCCCGTGATACCGGGCGGTACGGCGTATCGGTCCATGTAGCCCGGTATCTTCCTGGCAAGGTGCTGGGTAAACTCAGGACGCTCGGGCCGAGGTCCGATTAACGTCATTTCGCCACGAAGCACATTGATAAACTGCGGCAACTCGTCCAGGTGAACCCGCCTCAACAGACGTCCCAACCAGGTGATACGCGGATCGTTCTTCTCGGTCCACACCGGCCCGGTCTTCTCCTCGGCATCGAACCGCATGGTGCGAATCTTGTATAGCGTGAATATCCGGCCGTACAGGCCGACGCGTTCTTGCCGATAGATGCCAGGCCCCCGCGACGTGAGACGGACCAGCACGATCAGAAGCCCTACCAGCGGCAGCGTAACGGTTGCTAGAATCGTCGCGCCCGTTCGACTGGTGATAGCCTTCACGCGGAAATACGGCGCGGGCGTCACGTTCTCGTCGCCGGCAAACCGCGCGCGCGGTTTCTCAAAGCATTTTGTCTTGCGAACAACAAACGGCATTCCGGCGGACTCCGGCGGTGGTAATGGCAGTCGGATCACTCGAAACAAGCGGGGACAAGTCGTGTCTCTCACCGAAATGGCCGTCGATCGACAAGCCATTTCCGTGAACTCAAATGCCCGACGAGAGCATCCATACCATCTACCATAATCCTCTTCTCGGAAATGATCAAGCAATTTCCCAAAATTCCGATTGGGGGGTGCGGTTCCCACTCCGTATTGCAAATCCGTAAAAGCTTGTTGTCCTGACAAAGTTTTCCCTCAGCCCCCGGCTTTGCCGGGGGACGGGTGGTGCCGATGACCTGCGTTCAATGGAATTTCCGACAATCCCCCGGCAGAGCCGGGGGCTAAGGGACACAATCGCGGCTCCGCCGCGCCAAGCTCTCACCTCACCCGTCAATCCGCTCGACCTGGAAGTCGTCCAACTGGATGGAAGCCCCCTGTTGAAGGAACTCCACGACCACCAATAGCCTCTCGGACCCACGTCGTTTGATTACCGTCCCTTCCAAACCGGCCAGCGAACCGCCTCGGATGCGGACCCGCATCCCCTCCTCGCTTCGTGATTCCGGCGTCAACGGCGCCTCGGAATCGATCAGACGCTTGATCTTGCGCAAATCGCGGACCAATTCCTCTTCGTTGGGGATTTTCAGGCACCGCGAAATGCAATTGGTGGTCAACGCCTGCTGCCGATGCTCCTCGCCGCCGTGAAGAAAAACGTAACCGGAGAACAGCGGAACCTGCGAAGTCCGCACCCGGCCGCCGGGCGAACGCCGCCGCCGTTTCACCAGTGGGCCATAGTGGGCAATATCCATCACTTGCAGCCGACGCATCAGGTCCTTCTCGCGCCGCGGCAGCGTATACAACGCCCACCAGCAGGCCGAACAGTCGTTGCCCGAGCCGGCCTGCTCCAGCAGGCCGTCAGGATAAATGTCAGGTTGAGGGGGGAGAATGGGCATCTTTTTCTAAGCCGAAATCTGAAAGCAGGCAACCGTTCACGGGATTAGCTCGGCCACGGATCAAACACGGATCAAACACGGATGAAGAGGCCGGATTTCGAGTGCCGCCTCATTCGTCCGGCACGATACCAAGATATCAAGATCAAGATGCATCAAAACACCCTATTCCTTTTTTCAATCCGTGTTTCATCCGTGTTTCATCCGTGGCCTGATTCCATTGATCGTTCCGTTTTCCGCTTTCGGCTCTGCGCGCACTCCGTTCTCGTGGGTGGCATCCGCACCCAAATAGCTCGCCGTTCTCACGTCCGACTGCCCACAACGACACCCCCCGAACGAGCCGGCCGAAAGCATGTCCCACCAGCAGCCGGGATACAGTAGGCAATTCTACCTCAAAATACTGACGCATCGGGCGGCTCGATATCACCACCCCACCAACCCTTCGGGCCCCAGCCGCATCGCCCAAACAAACCGGCAAATCGGAACTGATACCCCAACACTGGGGACTGGTCCATTTTTCGGCCGGTTGATTGTCCATTCTCCTTGGACGTGCAAGCCGAAAACATGGACCTGTCCCCTTCGGCGCTACGGAAGGGGACCGCCTGGCCGTGAACAGTTACCACTGTCGCTTGATGCGGGAAAACACAGCCAAGAAGTGCTGACAAGCGGCCGGAAAGAGTAACTCCACCAACTTCCAGTCTATCGTCAATGGCCTCGAAGTCAACGACGTGCCCGTGAAAGACCGCCCCGAAACCCAAGAGAATTCCAGTGGGGGGGATGGTGAATCTAAAAACTTTGGCCATTTTGCCGCGCAGCCTATTGACAATTCAGATCGAGCAATTATAAAAGAAGGGTATGCGAGTGATGCTATCGGGCAAGGAATGCCTGATGGTTTGGTGCTTGGCTGACGACGTTGAGAAAATCGAGATTCTGGTGGGGGGGTTGGCAATCTGAAAAATTTTCGCCATTTTGTCGACTGGCCTATTGACAACTCGAATCTTTGATGTAAAAATGGCGGTAATACGAATGGTGCTAGTAGGAGCGTCTGGGAGATGAAGAGTGGTTGTCTAGGGGGT
>JAUWJC010000047.1 GCA_030607895.1 Pirellulales bacterium | reverse complement strand
GGCGATAGCCATATACTTCGCGCGAATCCATTCGACCACTTGTGCGTCCGGCATACGCGGACGATCTCACAAATTCCGGAATCCATCAATACCAATTTCGGCAACTAATTGGCTTACGCGCCCTAACGCAGCCCAACCCGCTTCAAGACGGGGATATTCGTCAATGCAAAGAAGTGTTTACAAGCGGACTGAATCGCGTCACGAAATGGCTGATCCCCAAGGTTGTAACTTTTGTGTTTCTCCGACACCAGGCTCAGTGAGTCGGAACAAACGTCGAGTCTAACGCCTTGTGGGGATTGAAACTGCCATATCGGCATAGGACTTTCGTCCTTCGAACCTTCGGCCTCGGCCCGCTGCGCCGATTTCTCCTGCTCAACACCACTGAGAATCATGATCTGCTGCCGGTAGAGCAGTTTGGATTCGGGGAATTCTTTCATCACTTTGACTTGGAAGGCCCCGATGTGGTCCGCCATGTAGAACAGGTTGGGGAACTTGATTTGAAAAATGACGGTTTTCACTAACGGATTCGGGAATATTGTGCGGCATTCCATCTAAAGGTTCCTTTCGCCAGGGTGTTTCGCAGGGCGTTTCGGGGGACACCATACACATTTTCGGGGTGTGCAGTGGCCCCATGCTGGTTTTCGCCGTCGCTCGAACTCATGGCGGCGGCGGAATTCCCAATATCACATTCATCGTCAGGGCAGTCTACGAATCGTACCATTCTTAGGGGTCAGGGACAAGGGGGAGGGAGGGATGAAGGATGAGGGATGAGGGGTGAGGGACGAGAGAACCGCAGGCCAGCCAATTCCGGGGCTTGACAACCGGGCGGTGGTTTGGTACATTTGTTTATCATGCCGTGTTGTGCCGTGACGCGACGTTGCTCTTTCCTCTTGCGTCCTACCCTGGGTTTTTCACCACAGAGGACTTGGCGCAGCCTTTGGCCGCAACCAAAGGGAGTTAACAGACAGGATTAACAAGATTGACAGGATGAATTCTCGAAATGGGTTTTTATCCTGTCAATCTTGTTAATCCTGTCCAAAACCTTGCCAAGCGAACATGCTTCTACGGATTTGTACTACGGAGGATTCGTTCGTGAGAAATGCGTCCGGCGACTTTGCGTGAGACCTTTTGTTGGATTTTGGGGCGGCCAAAACGGCCAACAATTCAAGCGATTGTAACTCGCTGTGGCATGGAGAGTTACGGCGGCGAATGACGAAAGGAAAGTCCTCTTGACAAGAGATTTGGCAAGGTAAGATCGCCATGACCGGGCGCTGTAAGTTGACGGTGCATAACAACTTACAACCGCACGTGTCGGTCGGGGGGAATTATTGGGCGGCTGAAGTATACGTCCATAATGTCCAACAATTCGTAAATCCCCGGAAAACGGCTCTTGCCGGCGGACGTACATGGAGAATTCCATGCTGCTAAGCCGCAAGCGGCTACCGAGCCAGTATCTGCGTCTGCTCTTCGACGGTCATTGCCTGTTGTGCGTTCTGGCTGGTGAGTTGAGCGCGGAATTGGACGTCGCCCGACTGCCGGGCGCGGACGCGAATCCGGTAGGTGAGTGTCTCGCCGGCGCGAATCTCGGCAACCGGCTCGAAGCGGACGATTTGTCCGCTGATATCGAACTTGGCCGGTCCGCTTGTACCCAACGGCACGGCCATCATCTGGTCCGGCACGGTCGCCACCACCGTAACTCGCTTGTCCGATGCCTGGCTATTGTTGGTTACCCGGACTTCGTAGGTCAACTCCTTGTCGACGGTAATCGGGTCGCGCAGATCGGCCACGCTCATCGTGAGGTTGGAGATGGACGGCAAGTGTGGCGATGCCGCGGAGCGGATGCTCAGGCAGGCTTCCTTTTCCGTCTTGAGGCCTTGGTCGGTGACAACCGAAACACGATTGCACGCCCGAAGCGCCGCCTCCTGGCAACGGCAATGAACCTCGAACCGGACCGACTTTCCGGGCGCAAGGCTGTCGATCGTCCAGATCAGGTTGTCGCCGTCTACCCGGTGTCCGTCGGTGGCCATCAGCGGCCGGAGGTTCTTGTCGTAGTTGTCGGTCACCTTGACGTTGGTTAGTGTTTGTGTGCCGGTGTTGGTGATGTGGATAGTGAACTCGGCCTTTTCGCCGATATTTTGGGTGCTGGGCCCGGTCTTGCGGACGGAGATGGCCGCCTGACCGCTTGGCTCCGGCTGTGGCACGGGCTGACCGGGAACCGCCCTGGTAGCGGTCAGGCAGGCCTGGGCCGTTGCCAGAATGCCGCCGGCGCCGGTTACCTCGATCTGCTGGCAAAGCCGGCCCTCACGGACCACGCGGAAAGTAACGCTGATCCGCTGCGACTGGCCGGGCGCCAGGCTGCCCATGCTGCGCTCGATGGGGCTTCGGGCGATACTGTGCCCGAGTCCCTCGTCGAAGCGGTTCTTGATTAGCAGCCCGGTCGCCGTGGTCTGGCCCCGATTGGTAATCACTATCTCGAAGGTTACCTGGTCGCCGACCTTCGCCCGATCCGGGCCGCTGGCGCTCACGTCAACCGTGGCGGCGCCCACCGTGGTGGTTACGCAATCGCGGGCGCGCAGTCCGCCGGCGGCGGTGGCTTCGGCACAACTGGTCATGGTTCCTTGCCGGTTGGTGCGGAAGCGGACTTCGAGGACACGGGTTTGCCGGGCGGCCAGTTGGCCAAGCTGCCACCGGAGTTGCCGGCCGGTTTGCGTGGCGGCCGGGGTGCTGTCGAGGTAATCGAGTCCCTCGGGCAATTCGTCGGTGAGGACCACGTCGCGGGTGGGCAGGTCGCCCGGGGTGGCTACCTCGATGCGATAAGTGATTGTGGCCCCGACGCTGGCCACGGCGGGCCCCGTCTTTTGCACGGAGATCTCGGGCGAGGTCCATGTTTTCGAGGTGGAGCCGCTTCCGACCACAATTCGCTTGCCGGCGGCGGTGGCTTCGACACAACTGGCGAGCGTAGCCGGCCGAATCACCTGGATCATCACCCGGTTGGTACCCGATGCCGGTTGCCTCTGGAAAATCTCCACGGAAGCCTGACCGGCCGTGTCGGTGGCCACCTCGGTGATTTGTGCGCCGTCGGGCGCGAAGCCGGCGGCCGGCCCACCGACGATTTCGTACCGCACCCGCCAGCCGACGCACGGCGACCCATCGGAATGCCGCGTGACGCTGGTTGTGAAGACGTGGCTGGTGCCGGCCGGATTGATTGACGGCGGTGGCAGCCGCCACTGCGCATCGACCCAATGGATGGTGGCCGTCTGCTTGCGGCGGTTCCAACCGTACACGCTCGGCGCGAAGGCGGTTACCTGGCTGGTTCCTTCAGTGTCGGACGCGACGGTTATCCAGGTTTGACCCCGCAGCACGGCGACGTCGTCGTTGGCGGCCGGTGTGCCGCGCGTCAGGCGGAGGTACGTTCTGGAGGTGCTGGTAACGGCGAAGTTGTTGCTGATTTTCTTAGGTCGGGTGAAATCCCATAGCAACAGGTCTGTCCAGCTCTGCTTGTCGAAGTCGACGAAGTGGCCCACCCCGGCGGGCGAGAGCGTCCATTCTATCCGCTCGTTGGTCCGCAGGAATCCTTCCACGTCCACCACGCCGGCCAGCAACACCACCTCGCTTCCAACCGGGGCAATGGTCCGGGTGGGAGAAAGTGTTATGCATACGTTGTCGCCCCACCGCATCTGGCCGGGAATTTCATCGTAGGAGGGAGCAGGGGTGCCGTAGTAGCCGGGCGTTGAAGTGGAGTATGCCGGAGTGGAATGGTAAGGAGTCTGTCCGTACGGGGTGGTGCCGTAGCCGGAAGCGGCCGGGGGCGAGTCGTAAACGAATAGACTCTCGCCGGTCGGGTCGATTCGTGGCATCTGGAAGTTGGCGCAGCCGCAGACCATCGCGGCGCACACCACCACCGCGATCTGCCTCGGATAAATCTTACTCGTCGAACACCTCATGGCCTATCTCCGGGCCGTCGAGGTTGCCTCTCCAGACTTGCGCAATATTCCCGACTATTGGAAAAGTACCATGCGTTTTGGCAACATGGGGGTTTTTTTCAACCCGACCCGTTGACAAATGACAACAGTACCCCCCTCGTCGGCCGCACGATCCGTACAGGCCGGACAGGTGGAAGGGGAAAGCTGATAGCTGATAGCTGATAGCTGATAGCGGAAGAGCAATCAGGTGGCTTGTTTCAAGGGCTGGTTGATTTCGATCAGGTTCCCGGCCGGGTCGCGGAAATGGGCCGTGCGAACGCCCCACTCCAGCCGATCCGCCGGTTCGGTTTCGAATGCAATGCCCCGGTCCTTCAATTCCGACGTTGCCTGGTCCACGTTCGGAACCTCGAAAATCAATGCCGCCCTATCTTTGGTGAGTGCATCCGGCGGGAGGTCCGCTTTTCCGACAGCCTCGGCCATGGCCTCTCGGCCGAAGAGTGCGATTGCCGTGCCAGTCTCGAAGTCGGCATATCCGCTGTTCTCATCGCCCCAACACGGCTTGAACCCGAGCACGTCCCGATAGAACCGAAAACAGGCCGCGTAATCTTCAACGAGCAGACGGATGTGCGTGAGTTTGATTTCCATGGGTTTTCCTTTCCCCGAACTGCTATTCGGGTTGAAACCTGCGAAGCCGATATGGGTCTTTCTCTTGCCCCTTCTTGGGACCTTCTTTGTATTTTCCCGTGAAGAACTTGTCGTATTGGACGACTCTGAATTTGCCCATCAACTGGTTGCAAAGCTCCTTGTCGGCCTTGATCCAGCCAACGATTCCGTCTTCAAACAACCAGACATTGGTGTAGCCGTACCTGATCAACCAACCGGCAACATAGCAATTACGTTTGCCCGTCCTGCACCAGAGTACGATTTTCGCCGTCTTGTCTTTTATCTTCTTGGGAAGCAGATACATCTGTCCGGCCGGCCAGTGGTCGGTTCCCGGGATATGACCGGCATTGAATTCAGGAATCGTGCGACAGTCAATCAAGTAAGCCTCTTCCGTCCCGGCAACTACACGATCGAGAAGCTTTTCGAACTGCTCGACATCGAGCCGGCGTTGTTTGGGTATTGGACCGCACCACTGCACGCGCAGCTCGTCTTCTTTTGCCAGCATCGCCTTTGAATCATCTCCGGCTTGCGCGACACTGGAAAAACCGAAACTCAAACCGACGGCCAATAGAACAAGCGTGAACTTCTGTCGAGTAGCCATGAAGTAGCCTCCTTCTTTGCTCAAAGTGTAATCGTGCTGGCGATCATAATGGCACTCCCAACACTTGTCAACAATCACCACGAGGTTGAATGACTGACGTCGGATCAAGGGGGCCATTGACACCCGGTTTGAGGTGTATACATTAAGATCGGGTGGTGTCGGGAACTCTCGGCCGAAGAGCATGGCCTTGACGGCGATACTGCATATGGTATCATTCCTAGATAGGAATCGTTTTCAGCCATGGACGATCCCGTACACAAGTTCGTTCTTCTTGTTCCGTTGGCTTACAACGATGGCACGAAGGTTCCGAAGGAAGTATTTCTCAACTTCTACGAGAGGCTGTTCGCTCTCGGGGGTGGGTTCACTACGGCTGGAACTGTTGAGGGTGCGTATCGCATGGCGGACGGCGGGAAACAAATCGACCATTCGCTCCAAATTTGGATTGGGCTGAAAGAGGAGTACGTTGCGGAACTCGAACGGGTGGTTGCCGAATTGGGAGCCGAGTTGGGTCAAGAGTCTATGTACCTGGAACGTACCGGCGGCACAATTCACTTCATTTCTCCTCAGCCACCAAGGGGAACTCCGTTATGAGCAAGAAATCTTTGACCATTCTTGAGTCCGCCAAGGATATGGCATCCTCTGTCGAGGCCTGGGCGGACTTGTCGAATGTTTTGTTCGATCCGGTCGACGGGTTGATCACGAGAGCATATCCGACTCGCGAAGGGCGTGAGGCTTTCCTGAAGACTGGCGAGTATCGGGCGATTCGGCGGCTCCTCGAATCGGCCATGGATGAGACCGGCCTGATCGACGGGGCGACGCCAAAGAAAAGCGGGAAATTCCTCGTGCGTCTTCCAATCTCTCTGCACGCCGCACTTGAACGAGAGGCAACCACCGAAGGTGTCAGTTTGAATCAACTTGTGGTTGCCAAACTCGCCGTGCAGATGTCTCGACTTGTATCTGAGCCGCAAGCTCAATTGGAGCGATAAGCGGGAGGCGGCTCCGCACGGTTCCGCACCACGTTACGAGTGGCCACCGGGGCGAAATATAGCCCGGTACTTGACGCTGGAACCACCAGCGGACAACATTTATTCTTGGCAACGTGGCTTTTCGCCAATGGAAAACATCTATCAATACGCTTACCTGGGTGCGAGTAATGGCTGAGAAGGCATTCCTGGCGGTCGATATGGGGGCCTCCAGCGGGCGGCACTTGGTCGGGCTGTTCGACGGCGAACGGCTCAAATTGGAGGAAATCTACCGGTTCGAGAACGGACCGGTCGAGGTGGCCGGCCGGCTGCATTGGGACTTGCTGGGACTCTGGTCACAGGTCCGCCAGGGCTTGCGTGCGGCCGGGGCCCGATTTGGCGACCAGGTGGCCAGCGTGGGAGTCGATACCTGGGGCGTCGATTTCGGACTGCTCGGCCGCGGCGACGTGCTGCTGGGCAACCCCTATAACTATCGCGACAGCCAAACCAACGGCATGTTGGCAAAGGCGTTTTCGATCGTGCCGCGGGAAGAGATATTCCGGCACACGGGCTTGCAGTTCATGCAGCTTAACAGCCTCTACCAGCTTCTGGCCATGAAGCTGGCCGACTCGCCCTTGCTGGAAGCGGCCGAAACCCTGCTGATGGTACCCGACCTGTTCCACTGGATGTTGACCGGCGTGAAGTGCAACGAGTCGACCGAGGCGAGCACCAGCCAGTTCTACAACCCCATCACCGGAGATTGGGCAACCGAATTGCTGGGGAAGTTCGGACTGCCGACGGGCATCTTGGGGCGGATCGAGCAGCCGGGAACCAACCTGGGGCCGCTGCGGGAGAACCTGGCCGACGAAAGCGGCCTGTCGGGGACCAGCGTGGTGTTGCCCGGCTCGCACGACACAGCCAGTGCCGTGATGGCCGTACCCGCCGCCGCTCGGCCGGGGCCGAAAAAGGGCCCAGGTTTAATTTGTGCGAAGCCCCCTCCGGGCCGTTCCGGCAAATTAAACCTGGTCCCTTTTTCGGCACACTGGTGCTACATCAGCCTGGGTACCTGGGCACTGATGGGTATCGAATCGCCCCGGCCGGTTATCAACGACCAAGTGCTGAAGCTGAACTTCACGAACGAGGGCGGCGTGGCGGGAACGATTCGGCTGCTGAAGAACATCACCGGCTTGTGGCTGGTGCAGGAATGCCGCCGGATATGGAACCTGGCCGGTCGAAATTGGGACTGGGAAGACCTGAACAAGCTCTCCGCCGCCGCCAAGCCGCTGGTCTCGTTCATCAACCCCGACTCGCAAGACCTGATGGCACCCAACGACATGCCTGAGGCCATTCGCCAGTTCTGCCGCCGAACCGGTCAACCGGTGCCGACCGACGAAGGCGCCGTGTTGCGCTGCGCGTTGGATAGCCTGGCCATGAAGTTCCGCCAGGTTTTGGGTATGTGTGAAGAGTTGGCCGGCGGCCGGATCGAGACGATACACATCGTGGGCGGCGGCACGAAGAACCGGCAACTCTGCCAGGCGACGGCCGACGCTTGCGGGCGTCGCGTGGTGGCCGGACCGGTCGAAGCCACCGCCATTGGGAACGTAATGATGCAGGCGGTTTCCGCCGGCGACGTGGCATCGGTTGCCGAAGCCCGGGAAGTCATCCGCCGCAGCTTCGACGTTGACCAGTACGAACCCGAAAACACTGCCGCCTGGGACGATGCGTATGGTCGGTTTATGGAGATGTTGTAAAGCCGCGACCAGTGGTCGCGGCCTTCGAACTGACAACTCTCGTCAAACCGCCTGAAACCGTAATCATATCGTAATCAAATCGCGACCACTGGTCGCGGCTTTACATTTCAGAGGAGAGGGAGATATCCAAATGCCATGGTTTTCTGAGCAGGCCGAGCGAATCAGCACGGAGCGGATGGAGGAGTTGATGCGGCGGACGGTCGAAGAGGCCCGAATGCGAATCTGCAACCATCCGAATCGAGTCCTGCTATTGCCGCCCGACATTACCCGAGCTCATTCGGGTGCCGGTCGCCTGACGGAGATGCTTTACCATCTATTCGAGGACCATCTATTTGAGGCCGGGGCCGAGGTGCATGTGATTCCCACGCTTGGGCAGCACGTGCCGCACACGCCGGACGAGAACCGCCGAATGTTCGGTTCCATTCCGGAAGCGCGGATTCATCCGCACGATTGGCGTGACGGGTCGCGTCGGGTGGGTGAGATACCGGCCGACTTCGTCGAGGAGGTAACCGGCGGCGCGGCCGATTGGCCCATACCCGTTGTGCTCAATCGAATGCTCATCGAAGAGCCGTGGGACCTGATCGTCAACGTGGGTCACGTGGTGCCGCACGAGGTGTTGGGGTTTGCCAATCACAACAAGAACTACTTTATCGGGTTGGCCGGCAAGGAGATGATTTGCGCCGCGCACATGGCGGCCGCCTGTTGTGGAATCGAGAACAACCTGGGTACGCTGACCACGCCCGTCCGAGCCTGCTTCAACAAGGCCGAGGAAGAGTACGTGGGCCACCTGCCCGACCTGTACGTGCAGATCGTCATGGCCCGCAACGAAGACGACGAGTTGGTGCATACCGGCCTGTACGTTGGCGACGACGTGGAAACATATCTCGAAGCGGCCCGACAGTCGCGAGGGCAGAACATCACCGTGTTCGACGAGCCGATCGACAAGGTTGTTTGCGTGATGCAGGCCGACGAGTTCGTCAGCACCTGGGTGGCCAACAAGGCGATCTACCGCACCCGGATGGTCCTGGCCGACGGGGGCGAACTGATCGTGATCGCCCCGGGCCTAAAACGGTTCGGCGAGCAGCCGGAGGTCGACAGTCTGATCCGCAAGTACGGCTACGTGGGCATGCCCAAGGTAATGGAACTGTATCGCGCCAATGCCGAGATGCAGGACCTGGCCCACGCCACGGCCCACTTGATCCACGGCTCGTCGGAAGGCCGTTTTACGATAACCTACGCGCCGGGTCAGATGTCGAAGGAAGAAATCGAAGGCGTGAACTTCCAGTATGCCGACCTGGGCGAGACGTTAGCCAAGTACCCACCCGATAAGCTGAAAGAGGGCTGGAACGACCTACCCAACGGCGAGCGAGTGTTCTTCATTCCCACGCCGTCGGCCGGGCTTTGGGCCACGCGCCAGAGGCTTTTCAACCGCCCGACGGGGTTTTAGCAGTCTCACCCTACGCGTGGCTATCTTGCCAACCGATCCTTGACACGGCAGGCGGCCTTGGCACAATGGGGGATATTCACGTTGGGACCCGGCAGTTCAGATTTGACCATTCCCCATGATCTACTGAAAGAGGAGCAAGACCATGAGAACACATTTCGACCGTGTAGTCCTGTCAATGGCAACCCTGCTGATTGGGGTTCTGATCGGTTTCGGATGCAGCCAGTCGGCCAAGGAAGGGGCCGGCAGCGCCGAAGCGGCCCAGTCACCCGCGACCCAGTCGCCCGCGACCGAGGCAACGCCGAAAAAGGTGCAACGATTCGGCTCGGTAATCGGCGTCAATCGCGATACGCTCGACAAGTACATCGAGCTGCACAAAGCCATCTGGCTGGGTGTGAAGAAGATGATTACCGACTGCAACATCCGCAACTACTCGAGCTACCTGGGTGAATTAGACGACGGCAACCTTTATCTGTTCAGCTATTTCGAGTACATCGGCGACGACTTCGACGCCGACATGCAGAAGATGAAGGCCGACCCGACCACGCAGAAATGGTGGAAGGAAACCGATCCGCTCCAACTCCCGCAGAAAAACCGCAAAGAAGGCGAGTACTGGATGACGATGCGAGAGGTCTTTCACCAAGACTGATCCCGGCCGGTCGTCTTACACCGCCTCGTTGAACATCTTGATCCCTTGGAATCGGCAGAAGTGCTGCAGTTCCTTGGTGATATCTCCGTAGCATGTCACGCGGTGCAATCCATATAGCCAGTTCTTCCACAGTTTTTCGGCGTCGCCGTCGATTTTGACCGTGATCTTGGTACGGCACCCTCTGTCCGTCTCGGGGGTACCGATAATCTCTCCCGTGAAGAACGGCAGAAGATCGGTACCGACCAGTTTCGCCTGAGTGACCTTCTGGCCGACGCGCATCTTCACTTGTGGAACAGCACCTTCCTGACGCTCCATGATCGTGCGCAACTTGTAAGGCGCGGCCGGTCCGCCCGGACCGTCCATCTTAGTTGTTCCCAAACAGTGGGCCAGAATGATACTATTGTTGGATTCATCGAGCGTCGGGTCGCTGATGAAACCGGGTCTCCCCACCAGTCCTTGGAAAATGATGTGGGTCATTGCCGACTGTAGGTCCGATTCGCAAATGCCGCCCAGCCCCATGTTGTTCAGCCTGCAAAAACCGATGCAGGGGTAGGCGTAGCCCTGGCAGAGTGGACGGAACATCGTGCCGTAGCAGTCGACGGTCATGACGGTGGCGTCCTCTTCGTCGAGCAACTTTTCGAACGCCAGTGCCAGCTTGCAGCTCTTGAAGATTACTTCCGGCGAGGGCTCGACGACTTTCGCGGCGTCCTTGACCCACTTCTCGGCCTCCGCTTTCGCTTGGGCGTCGTCGGCGGCGTTGCAGGCGGCCAGCACCCGTTCCAGTTTTATTTCCTTGATCTGTGTGCCGAACTTGTCTTTGACGGCAGTTGCATACTCGCCGAAAGATCTTGTCGTGACGTTAAGAATCTTGGCTTCTCTCAAATGATGTATCGCCCGGAAGGGCCTGATGGCGGCTGCGAGTTGACTGTAATCGCTAGTCAGCAGGCACACCATTTTCGCGCCTAGTTCTTTCTTCTGCAGGGCACCGAATCGAGTCCACTCATGCCCGGAATACGGGACGGCAAAGACCGTGGTCGGCCGGCCCAAGCCGAGGAGTTCATCGAGGATCGTGTTGATTCCCATGCCCAGGTGAATTGCCAGGATTCCATCAACCTTTTTGAGTTTGTCCTTCAGCGGGCCGAGTTGATCCGCGGAGGTAATCAACTCATCGACGACGAACTCGACATCGGACAACTCGTTTTTGAGTTTTTCAAACCGCGGCTTGTAGGAACGGGCTTCCTCTTCGAGGTTGAGGTCCGGTGTCGGCCAGTGATGGGGTTTTGCTCCCATATAGATCCTGGCGACCTTTACCTTCGTTTTCCTGCAGCCCGGGCTTATAAGTCGCGACCCCTTTTGACTTGCACCAAGCGCTGCGATACTCGGCCCCCCGATACACACGGCGCTTCCCGCCAGTGTCAGTTGAACAAACTCCCTGCGTTTCAATTGTCTTCGCATGGTAACCCTCCAATTTCATGAGAACTTGGCTTGACAGTCGACGTTCGACGGCTGCTCTGACGATCCAGGCCAACGATACAGTGTCAATTGTCGGTCGGCCAATTCAGCTTGTCAATATCCTACATCCTACGGTTTAACGGCCATGCCACACCCGCGTACGCCTGTTTTGCCTCTACCTCTGCCTGTCGATCCCTGATATGATTACATTTGTCGTTGTATGACCTGACAGCCGTCTGGATTTCGAAGATTGGCCGATACGTCGGACTATTTTCAGACAGGGGATATATGCATGTCCACTGCTCCGGTCATTTCTTTCCAGCACGTGACCAAGCGTTTTCCCGGCGTGGTTGCCCTGCGGGATGTATCGCTCGACATCATCTCCGGCGAACTGCACGCCATAGTGGGCGAAAACGGGGCGGGAAAAAGCACGCTGGTGAAGTGCCTTTCCGGCGTGATCGCCGACTACGACGGCAAATTGCTGATCCGCGGCCAGGCCGTCCATTTCCACGACACTACGGAGGCGGAGCGGGCGGGAATCAGCATCATCCACCAGGAACTCAACCTGGTTGACCAACTCTCGGCCGCGGCAAACGTCTTCCTGGGGCGAGAGAAGGTCAACCGGTTCGGCCTGCTGAATGATCGGGCCATGGAACGGGCCGCCGGCGAATTGCTCGAACAACTCGAATGCCAAATTCGACCGGGACAACTGGTCCGAGAGTTGCGCGTGGGCGATCAGCAGTTGGTGGAAATCGCCAAGGCACTGTCGCTGGATACCGACATCCTCGTTATGGACGAACCCACCAGCGCACTGACCGAGGCCGAGGTCGCCCGGCTGTTCCGCGTCATCGGCCGGCTCCGCGAGCGCGGGGTTACCATCCTTTACATCTCGCACAAGATGGACGAAGTGTTTCAATTGGCCGACCGGATTACCGTCCTGCGCGACGGCCGGTTGGTCAAAACCATCGCCCGCAACGAAACCAATCCGCGCCGGATCACGCACCTGATGGTAGGCCGCCAGATCGAGGAAGCCGACCTCGGCGAGCCGCGCACCCCGGGCGATGTGCTGTTGGAGGTCGACGGGCTTTCGCTTCCCCGGCCGGGTCACGCCCGAAAATGGCGGCTTCGCAATATCAACTTCACGCTGCACCGTGGCGAAATACTGGGATTGGCCGGACTGATGGGCGCCGGACGAACCGAGTTGCTCGAGTGCCTGTTTGGCTCCAGCCAGCAACCGCCGCAAGGCCGAATCGTACTGGACGGCCGCGAAGTGCGATTTCGGCATCCGGCCGAGGCGATGCGGGCGGGTGTCGCCTTGGTGACCGAGGACCGACAGCGGCTGGGGCTTTTCGCCAATCTCAACGTGGGGCAAAACATCAGCGTGTGTGCGCTTCGGGAGGCCACCACGTTGGGAATAATCCGTTTTCAGGTCGAGGGCCAGATGGCCCGGCGAAGTGTCGACCAATTGGGCATCCGCACGGCTGGAATTGATACGCCAATTACCAGCCTCAGCGGCGGGAACCAGCAGAAATCAATCGTGGCCCGCTGGCTGCTCACCCGGCCAAAGGTCCTCCTGCTGGACGATCCAACCCGCGGCGTGGACGTGGGAGCAAAGGCCGAGCTATACCGCTTGATGGACAAGCTCTGCCGAGACGGCCTGAGCATTATTGTCACGTCAAGCGAGTTGCCCGAGTTGTTGACCGTTTGCGACCGGGTCATCGTACTTTGCGAGGGATACATCACCGGCCAGCTCAGCCGGGAAGAGGTTACCGAACAACGCATTATGGAACTGGCCACCCAGCGGCCGGCGGTGGAAGTGTAGCGAGGTCGGAAGTCGGAGGTCGGAAGT
>JAUWJC010000143.1 GCA_030607895.1 Pirellulales bacterium | reverse complement strand
TGTAGTGCATTTTCAGTTCGTTGTCGTTGGTGAGGCTGTAGGTCACGGTCGTGTTGAACTTGCCGGGATAGCCTTCCTCGCCATCGGCTGCTTCGTAGGAAAAGGCAACGCCGAACGCGTCAGCGGTCTCGACGGGGCCTAAAAAGGGACGAGGTTTATTTTGTGCGAAGCACCCTCCGGGCCGTTCCGGCAAATTAAACCTGGTCCCTTTTTCGGCCCAGTCGAGACCGCTGACTCGGTCGGCGTCGCCTTTTTCTACGAAGCGGCCGACGGCGAGGAAGGCTATCCCGGCAAGTTCAACACAACGGTGACCTACAGCCTCACCAACGACAACGAACTGAAAATGCACTACACGGCCACGACCGACAAGCCGACAATCCTTAACCTCACCAACCACGCCTACTGGAACCTGGGCGGGGCCACCTCGGGTGATATTCTGGAGCATCAATTGATGCTTAATTGCGATAGGTTCCTGGTCGGCAACGAAGAAGTGCTGCCCACCGGCGAACTGGCGCCCGTCAAGGGTACTCTCATGGACTTCACCGAGCCCCAGGCCATCGGCACACGGATCGAACAGGTCGAAGGCGGCGGGTACGATCACTGTTACGAGTTGAACCGGGCCGGAGCCGAAGGGCTTGTGCTGGCCGCCCGGGTTTCCGACCCCAAGAGCGGCCGGGTGATGGAAATCCACACAACACAGCCGGGCATCGTACTGTACACGGCCAACTACCTTGGGGGCGACCTTTCCGCCGCCGGCGTCGCCTACCAGAAGCACGCCGCATTGTGCCTGGAGGCCGAGCATTACCCCGACTCGCCCAATCGGCCCGAGTTCCCCTCCACCGTGCTGCGCCCCGGCGAGACGTTCGACCACCTGACCGTTCACAAGTTCAGCGTCGAGTAGATTCCCGTCGTGCGAAGCCGCAAGCGGCTCGAACCATCGATATAAAGCCGCGACCGGTGGTCGCGCCTTTGTAGCGTTGTGGCGCGTGCTCAAACCTCGGCCGGCAGTTCGTAGCCTTTCCGCTGCGGGCGGGAGAGGTAGCCGTTGGCCTCGGAATCGCCGGGGAAGATTTCTTTTTCCGGGTCCCATTTGAGCTTGCGGCCGATCTGGCGGACGATGTTGGCCAGATGGCAGACGGTGGTCGAGCGCTGGCCGATCTCCACGTCGGCATTAGGTTTCTCGCGCGACTTGATCGAGTCGAACCAGTTTTGCATGTGTGGCGTGGTGATCCACCCCGGGCCCTCCCATATCTTGGCCGTCGCCGCCGCTGGCGGGTTCTTAACCAGGTCCGGCGGGTTGGTGGTGAACTTATTGCGGTTGATCTCGATCTTGGCCTTATCGCCGACGAAGATCGCCCCGCACGAAGGACCCTTCTTTTCCAACTCCATCCTGAGGATTACTCCGTTAGCATAGCGGAACGACACCTTCCCACTGAGTCCTTCAGTCACGGGCCAGACTTCTACCGGGCCACTCTGGTCCATTCCCAGGGCCCATTGCACCTGGTCCAGACCATGCGGACCCATATTGGTAGTTGAGCAACAGCCGAAGTGCGGACAACCTCGTCCTTCAGGCCACAACTTGCGGGTGAACGGCCTGAACTCGACCTGTGCCAGCCACATGTCCCAATCGAGCCCTTCAGGCACCGGCTCTTCGGGCCAGTGAGGCAGATCGGTCCGGCCGAACCCATGATAGTTCCTCGCGATGATCGTATGGAGTTTGCCGCTCCCCCCAGTGCGGACCAGCTCGCAGGCAAAACGATTCATTTCCATCGAGCGCTGTTGGGTACCCGTCTGGAAAACCCGCTTGTACTTCCGCACGGCTTCGACCAGCACGCGGCCTTCGCCGATGGTCAACGTCAGCGGTTTCTCGGCATAGATGTCTTTGCCGGCCTGACAGGCGTGGATACACGGCAGCACTCGCTGCCACCCTCGCGTCGCCACGATCACAGCGTCCACGTCCCGCGATTCAAGCATCTTGCGATAGTCGTGGTGGATTTTCCAGTTCGCGCTGCCGGCTTTCTCCTTCTGCTTCACCGTTTCTGCGCAACGCGGGAGGGAGCAGTCGCTGATGGCGACGATTCGGCCGCCTTCGGGCACGTGATCGATGAGCTGCTTCCCGCGTCTGCTAACACCGATAAAGCCGATGCCGATGCGATCGTTGGCCCCCGGCTTGCCGGGCGCGGCCAGCACGCCGGAGGGAATGACGTAAGGTGCCGCCGCGCCGGCTGACGCAAGTGCAGCGCTCTCTCGGAGAAAACGCCGTCGTGAGAACTTCTTTGAGCTTGCCATTTGCAAACCTCCTTTGATGAACGTTTGAGATTCGTGTTTGTAACGATTACCTGTTGCGCCGCCGCGCCGGGACCGCCCTGTTGTTTGCGCGAGTGCGGGAACCTTACTTCCGTGTCTGCTGGAAGTAGTGCACCCCCTTTTTGTTCGAGGTAATCACGTCCAGCAGGCCGTCGCCGTCGAGGTCGATCACCTGGAACTGCGTGCCCACGCCGCTGTCGTCGTCGATCTGGTGCCGGGTCCACTCCGGCCGGCCGTCCTTGCGGCCTAGTTCGAACCAGCAAAGCACTGCCGGCTGCTCAGCGCCTGGATCATGGCCGTTGTGGGCGTACCACCGCTTGCCGGTGACGAAATCCATCAGCCCGTCGCCGTTGATGTCGGCCAGGCATACGGCGTGCGCCTGGGAGAAGCTTTTTTCGATCTCGTGGGTCTTGAAGCCCTCGGGCGTCTGCTCGTGCCACCAGATGCCGAACCCGTGTGCGCTGCTGCTTTAGATGTCGTTGTCACCGTCGCCGTCGAAATCGTAGACCACCATGTCGGCACAATGCTTCCCGAGGTTTGCCTTGTGGAAGGTCCACGGCGACTGGGTTTTGTCGGCCGGGGCCTCATACCAGCCTTTGGTGACGACAATGTCGCAACGGCCGTCGCCGTTGATATCGCCGGTGCCCAGGCCGTGGGCGTATTTCTTGCTGCCCGCTCCGCCGGCCGCAGAAATCTCGTGAATCAACCATGGCGCGCAAGGATCCTTTCCAGGCCGGGCGAAGATCATCCGCTGCTGGGGACCGTCGGCGTCTTTGGCATCAGTGCACCATCCGCAGATCAGGCCCTTGCGGCCGTCGCCGCGGAGGTCTGCATACTGCGGGCTTTCGTTGTTGGTCACGCTGACCGCCGGGTGCCGCTTCCAGGCACCGCCGCCGGCGCCGGGATTCTCGTACCAACGCGTCTGTGCGCCTGGAAAACCGACAATGATCAGATCGGTGCGGCCGTCGCGGTTGACGTCGTCGGCAAAACAGCAAAACGCGTCGCTGTAGCCTTTCACCTTGAACTGCTTCGGTTTTTCCTCGATCGCGTGCATCTTCCAGTCGGGGGCCGCGTAGTAGACGCTGCCGGCGGCGATGTCCAACTTTCCGTTGCAGTTGAAATCACCCGCCGCTACCCCTTCGGCGCGAAACACCGGATCGAGCCTGAACTTGTTGAACCCCACTTTCGTGCCGCTTTCCGCTGCCAGACAGGCAGCCGCTAGAAACACCACCGCACACAAACCTCCAGCAAAACTCTTCATCGCAATACCCTCCAAAGTGAAATATTTGGCTCTTCCGTTTCTAGGTGCAAAAACCTGAAAACGAAGACCCTCAATTGTGTAACTTCGTATTTGTTGGCTCTTCCGTTTCTAGGTGCAAACTCCGGGAAACTTGCGAGCCGGCGTTACCTGCCGGGAACCACCCCCGATGATTACTACTACCTTAAGCAGAAAAATCGGCGTTGTCAATGGGCTGAAAGTCCGGGTTCCTCGACATAATGAAACATCTGCAACTCTCCTTCATCTTCTGGTCAAACGGAACTGGGGTGGTGACATTGGTGGGACGCCTCCATTATTGACAACAGCCAGTCGCGTTACCAGCCCAGCAGCGGATTTCTCGAAAAAGGGCCCTCCGAGCCGCGGTGTCCTCACCGCGGGTTGCATGGTTTTGCGTAAGCGGTTACGAATTAGCACGCCAGCAGAACTGCACAGCCGATCACTGCCGCGGCGGCAAGGTCGTAGGAACCATACTTGGAACCGCCGCGCCGACTGACAGTGCGGCGGTGTTTTTCAGGAAACGCCGTCGTGAGAACCTGGCCATGTGATAGGGATCCTTTCAATCAATGTAAAGGCGTGCGAGAATGGTTAATTGAAAAGCCGCGACCAGTGGTCGCGGTTCTTTGAGTTGTTCGTTCATTTGGAATACCGCGACCACTGGTCGCGGCTTTACAGCCCTTACACCGGATCGGGTAACTGGTAGGGCTTCCGTCTCTCGATATCGAGATACTTGTTGGCCTCGTCGTCGCCGGGGAATATCTCTTTTTCGGGGTCCCATTTGAGTTTGCGTCCGAGCCATCGGGCAATGTTGCCCAGGTGGCATACGGTGCATGAGCGGTGACCAATCTCCACGTCGGCAACGCATCGCTTGCGCGAGTTCATGCAATCGAACCAGTTCTGCATATGGTTGTCGCTCTTGTAGAGCCGCACGGCGTCGCTGGGAAGCGGCTCCTTGGCTAACTCCGGTGGATCGGTCTTGAAACCGTTCCGGCGGATCATCATCTTGCCGCACTCGCCGACAAACGTGCCGCCGGCCCCCGAGCCGTTGTCCAGCTTGACAAGCACGCCGCTGGCGTAGCGGAAGAAGACCTTGTGCTTGGCCGACGCGGCGTTGCCTTCCGGTCGGCTGACCGGGGCCGTGTAGGTTTTGGGCTTGTACGGACCGCCTTCCGACCAGGCTTCGATCGGACCACTCTCGTCGGCGCCCAGCGCCCACTGAATCTGGTCCAGCCCGTGAGCACCCCAGCCGGTCATCTCGCCGCCCGAGTAGGGCCAGACTGAAATCCAGCCGGGGTTGCCTCGCGGAACGTAAAGCTCCTTGTGAAACGGTACCACCGGGGCCTGGCCGCACCAGACGTCCCAGTTTAATCCTTCGGGAGCCGGCTGACCGGGCAGGTCCATCAACCAGGGGCTGGGGTAGTTGGCCCCGATTACCGTATGTACCTTGCCGATCAGGCCGTTGCGGACCATCTCGCAAGCGATCCGGTTGGGGGCCATCGAACGCTGCTGGCTGCCGGTTTGGAAGACCCGTTTGTATTTCCGCACCGCGTTGGCAATCGCCCGGCCTTCCTTGATCGTCAGCGTAAGCGGCTTCTCGGCGTAGATATCCTTGCCGGCCTGGGCGGCGTGGATGCAATTCAGTGCACGCCAGTGGTCGGGTGTAGCCACCACTACGGCGTCGACCGCTTTATTGTCTAGCAACTGGCGGTAGTCGCGGTAGGCCTTGAAGGATTTGCACTCCGTTCTCCTGGCCGTCTTTTCGGCACGTGTAAAATCGCAATCGGCGGCGGCCACTATCTCGCCTTGTGCAGGCAGACGCATGATCTGGCCGCCCCGGCGTCCGCAGCCGATAAAACCGACGCCAATCCGATCGTTGGCCCCCGGTTTGTCTGCCGCAGCCAGCCCACGGCGGGGGATTACCATTGGTGCGGCCACGGCGGCCGCGGTCTGAGCGCCACTTCGGGCGAGAAAACGTCGTCGTGAAATCTTGCCTGGAGGAATCACTTGTCGGCCTCCTTCGGGTTACGGTCGATTCGGACCGATGTGGTGGAGTTGGTGGGACGCCTTCATTATCAACAACCGCCAGTCGCGTTACCAGCCCAGCAGCGGATTTCTCGAAAAAGGGCCCTCCGAGCCGCGGTGTTCTCACCGCGGGTTGCATGGTTTTGCGTAAGCGGTTACGAATTAGCACGCCAGCAGAACTGCACAGCCGATCACTGCCGCGGCGGCAAGGTCGTAGGCGGTGCTGTTTTCTGTTCGTGTGATTTGGTGTAGGGCTATCTACATGACATAGGCCGTGCTAGAATAGAGGTGTGTGTTTTGTGCCATTCGTGGAAGGACATGACCATGAACGAAGTGATTCACGGCATCGTTCAGGGCAGGACTATTCGTCTTGCGCAGGATCCCGGGATCGATGATGGCCAGGCCGTCGAGGTTGTGCTGCGGCCCATCTCGTCACCAGGGCAGTGGGGCGAAGGATTGCGACGCTGTGCAGGCGCACTGGCCGACTACCCTGAAATGGATCAACACATGGACGAAATCCAGAATGAACGGAAACTGGACAGCCGGCCGGAGTTGCCCGAGTGAGTTTCTTACTGGACACCAACATTTGCTCCGCTCACCTGAGGATGCCCGCGGGGCTGATGCATCGATTTATCCAACATGCGGGCCGCTTGTACTTGCCAAGCATCGTGTTGGCCGAACTCTATGCCTGGGCGTATCGCCGCGAAGATCCCGCACCGATCTTGGAGAAGATCGAGGACGATCTGCTGGTTGATGTCGGCGTACTCCCGTTCGACCGGTCGTGTGCAAAACAGTTCGGAATCGTGCGAGGTGCGCTCTTGCGTCAGGGGCTCTCGGTGAATCGGGTTGATTTGATGATTGCTTCGGTTGCCTTGACACACGACCTGACGGTGGTAACCCACAACACGGCCGACTTTCGACATATTCCCAACTTGCGGCTGGAAGACTGGCTTGCACCTTAGGCCGGTTATGTTCTCCAGCTTCGCACCGCTTGTGTGGTTCCCTTCGGCCGAATCAGCACGCCAGCAGAACTGCACAGCCAATCACTGCCGCGGCGGCGAGGTAGTAGGCGGTGGGGATCAAGGTTTTCCGGATCAGGGCTCCTTCCTGGCCGAACAGGCCGACGGTTGCCGAGGCCGCCACCACGTTGTGTACGCAGATCATGTTGCCGGCGGCACCACCGACGGCTTGCAAGGCCACGATAAACAGGGGCGATACGCCGATCCGTAGCCCAACGTCAAACTGGAACAGCGAGAAGGTCATGTTGCTGATCGTGTTGCTTCCGGCGACAAAGGCACCCATGGCCCCAATCCCGGCCGAAAAGGCCGGCCAGCCGCTGCCCGCCAAATTGGCCGCCGTCTCGGCCAGTTCGGTTGGCATGCTGGGTAGTCCGGCGGTGTTGATGTTCGATTGAATAAAGATTCGCACCATGGGTACGGCAAAGACAATGGCCACTGCCGCAGCGACCAACACGCGAGCGGATTCACCCAACGCCGCCGCGAAGCTCCGTAACTTCATCCGATGAAGCGGAATGCAAGCCAGTGAAACGATGATAAAGATCGTGCCCGGCAGCGCCAGCAGATTGGTCTTCTTACCGATGTCGGTGCCGAATATCGACGTAATGCACTCGCAGTCGATTGTTGCGCTGCCTATCCAGGTGCGGATGTGCGGCTCCAGTCGCACCAATACCAACAAGGCACCGACGAGAAGGTAAGGCATCCACGCACTCCAAAGTGGAATTGTCGGATGATCTTGTTGGTTCTGTTCGGGCGGAAAGCTGCTTCGCCAGTCGGGTTGCCAGGACGACTCGGGTGGGAAGTCCCACGGCTCGCTCGGCTGGAACCAGCCTGCCTTGGTCGCGGTCACCGTGAGTGCAAGAGCAATCAACCCACCCAGCAGCGAGGGGAACTCCGGCCCCAGGAACACGCCGAGCAGCATGTACGGAATCGTGAAGGCAAGGCCGGCAAACAGGGCGAACTTCCAAACCGCAAGCCCTTCACGCCAGGACCGGTTCGCCCCGAAGAAACGCGTTAAGAGACAGACTACGAAAAGTGGTATCAACGTGCCGATTATCCCATGCACGATCGCAACCTCGCCGGCAATCGTCATCAGCAGTTGATGGTAGGTTTCGGGCGGGCCGGGCCGGGCGATGAAATCGGTCACCAGCGATTGGTTTTCCAAGCCCGTGTTCACGCCGATAAGAATTGGCGTACCCACCGCACCGAACGAGACCGGCGTACTTTGGATGGTAAGGGCCGCCACCACGGCTGCCATTGGTGGAAAACCGAGAATTACCAACAACGGACCGGCCACGGCCGCCGGCGTGCCAAATCCCGATGCACCTTCGATGAACGAACCAAACGTCCAAGCCAGAATAATCGCTTGGATGCGTCGGTCCGAAGAAATACTGCGAAACCCGTCGCGGATAGCCGCCACGGCGCCCGAATGCTTCAAGACAAACAAAAGAAGCAACGCCCCAAACACAATGTACAGCAACTCGCCGGCAATGATCAGTCCCTGAATCGAGGCGGCCGCAATCCGCACCGCGGGAACCTGCCAATAGAAAAACGCCAACGCCGCCGTCAACACATAACCTACCGGCATTGTCTTCTTTGCCGGCCAACGCCGAAAGACCAGCAGCAGAAACACAACGACCAGCGGAGCGATTGCAATCAGTGCGGCCATGGCAGCGCGAAACCGGGGAGATTATTTGCAAAGTACATAACGGCATAGCAACCGCTGGTGATTTCGTCAAGCATTCGCGGGAAAATTTGTCGGCCGAAATTTTTTTCGCCAACAGCGTTGCGGGGGTGGTTGACAAATCGGCCGCAACTGGTCATCGTTACAAAATCGTTCGGGCGCGTTCATCGTTCGGACCTTGACGAATGGTATCCCATCGCGAAAATGTTGGGGGCTATTCTTAGTTACATCGTTGCATTTGGCTCGGCGCCTGGAACAGCGGAGGGTCGTCGTGAGTATTGTTTGCCGATATGTCACGACAACATCTGAAAATTCATGTGGTGTTCACCGCTTCCGCTGCGCCGGTTACTAGGAACAACTATACTCGACGAGGTCAAAGATTGCGCTTTTGGTATGAAGTAGTCAGTTATCAGTAGTCAGTCTGAAGACTGGCAAGAGCCGTTGTTTCCAAGCTCTGACAACTGATAACTGATAACTGACAACTGA
>JAUWJC010000142.1 GCA_030607895.1 Pirellulales bacterium | reverse complement strand
GTGAAGCATTCAGCACCAACGCCGTGACCAGTGCCAGTATCCACATCCAACGACCGACATAGCAAATAAAATTATACAAACATATGGAATAAATCATAGTTCCGTTAGCATCTCTGATCTACTACGTATCAGGCCGGCGGCGCCGGCGGCGATTGCGGCGGCAGCCATTCGGGGAACAAGGCTCGCGTGGCCCGTCCCATGACTCGGATCGACCACCACCGGTAAATGGCTCCGCTCGTGCAGGTACGGCACCGAGGCCAGGGTGAGCGAGAATCGGGTGTGGGTCTCGAACGTGCGGATACCCCGCTCGCAGAGCATCACGTTCGGATTGCCCGCGTTGAGGATGTACTCGGCGGCCAGGAGCAATTCGTCCATGGTGGCGCTGGGGCCCCGTTTC
Source organism: Pirellulales bacterium (assembly GCA_030607895.1). Lineage (GTDB taxonomy): Bacteria > Planctomycetota > Planctomycetia > Pirellulales > Thermoguttaceae > JAUWJC01. Next base: position 8,404 of record JAUWJC010000142.1, on the reverse strand, counting down.
AGCAGCACGGGCTTGCCTTCCTCGCCTGCCGCGTCGAGCAAACGATAGTTCTGCATGTTTCGGGCGCCGATCTGCAAAACGTCGGCGTACTTGGCCACCAACGGCACGTCGGCGGCCGCGATGACCTCGGTGACCACTGCCAGGCCGGTTTCCTGTCGCGCGGCGGCCAGGATTTTCAGGCCATCCTCCTTGAGTCCCTGGAAGCTGTACGGGCTGGTTCTGGGTTTGAAAGCTCCGCCACGCAGCGCGGTGGCCCCGGCCGCCTTCACGGCCCGGGCCGTGGCCATCGTCTGCTCTTCGCTCTCCACGGAGCACGGCCCGGCGATCATGCCGATGTGACTGTTGCCAACCGCCAGGCTGCCGACGCGAACCACGGTTGATTCAGGCTTGACCTCTCGGCTTGCAACCTTGTACGGAGCCAGAATCGAGACCACTTCCGACACGCCCGGGCCGCTTTCGAGCGAATGCCGGTACTCGTCGCGTTTTTCGCCGATGGCGGCGATCACCGTCCGCTCCGTGCCGTAGATCGGCTGCGACTTCAGGCCGAGCTCTTCCACGCGTTGAATCATGTGTTCGATTTCCTCCCGGGTGGCTCCTCGCTTCATAACGACAATCATGTTTGGGACTCCTTTATATGGGCTGTTAGGGGTTTAGCCGCTTGCGGCTTCGCAACATTCATCGTGCGTCAACAAAAAAAGCCCCGAGGCCGTTTTGGGTCTTGGGGCTTTGCTTCTCGTCGCTTGTGGTTAGAGGCTAAACTGGCACACCTCCTCCGGCCCCGCGACCCGGCGGGTAAAAATAAAACCAAAAATAGGTGGCCAGTGTTCGGCTCATACCAGAATCAATCGTCACAAAACAGGACTGGACTTTGCCTCTCCCTATCTATATTTACACAAAGCGGGCCGAAAGGCAAGGGGTAAAATCGTGAAAAAGGGACCAGGTTTAATTTGTGCGAAGCACCCTCCGGGCCGCAGGCGGCAAATTAAACCTGGTCCCTTTTTCGGCCCCGCGTCACATGCCGAGTTGCAAGTTCCCCACAAGCACGACCAGGACACCCCATATCCAGGTAGGCATTTTCTCGGGCAAAGGGGCGTTGAACAACTTGTGGCAGTGCGGACAGAAATTCGGACCAGACAAGTTACGGACCTGCACCACCTTTTTATCGCAGAACGGGCAACGGCATCGCATCACACACCTCCCTGCCTCCGTAGGCTAATGCATGCCAGTAAACCAATACATCAATGCTACATAGAAAGTATAGCTTGCGTTTCATACCTAATGCGGGGGGGTACGGCCGTGACCGAAAAAGGGCCAGATCAGCGCACCAGCCAGACAGGTGAGTAGATATTGTAGCTAGTTGGGCTACCGGTTCCCGGAATGCCACCGGAGATGATCGTCACCTTTGCCGGTTGAACCACCACTCGCTTGTTTTGCATGTTCCCGGTCAGTTTTACCTCCATGATCCGAATACCCACGAATCCAACGATCGTGTATTGAGCGTTGTTTCCGGGGCCGGTAACCTGCGTGAACAGCGGCACTACTCGCGGCTTGTTGTCCTCGATTCTGATTTCCTCGAGCGCGCTTTCTACTCCGGCGCTTATTCCGGTGTCTCCGTTCAAGCTCAACTCGCCGTTCTCGTCCAGCGCGAGCTCGCCACCATGATGCGACAAGTCTTCAGGGCTAATGCCCTCAAGTATCTGCCGGCGGATGTCCGCAGTGCTGTTATTGGTATTTCCGATGTCGACCGTGCCACGGTTTCCGGGCGAACCGGTTCCTTGCGGAAACAGGTTCACTTCGAGAACGCCGTCCGACCCGGCCTCGATCTGTTCGAGTTCTTCGTTCCATGTCCAATTATCGGTTGCGTTACCCACCAGGAGTTCGTCCCAGGTTTCCTTATCGAGGGCGAATGGTAGGATCTCCTTCAGGTTCTCACCGGAAGAGGGTGTTCGAAAGCCGGCGAAGTTATCGAAAAACACCGCGATGGCATACTTTTTCTGGGCGCAGCTTTCAGTCCCGATCACCCTGGCGAAGAACATGGGAACCGTCCTGCGAACGCGAACATACACTACCTTGTAAGGACCAGAATCCTCGAAACTCGTCAACTCGTTGAGATTCGGGGGGTCGTCGTCACTCGTTAAATATTTGAGGATCGAGAGATCGTTCAGATGGCCAACCACTACGTCTTCCACGGCCAGCGAGGGCGCCTCCCTGCTGACCATGTTCAGCGCCGCGTATTCCGCGGCCTCAGTGGTAGTGTATTCGGAAATCGCCGCGAAGTTGGTGTTTCCCTTTGCCATTTCATCGAACAATTTCCCGGCTCCCGCCATGGCGGCCGCGTCGGCCGAGCGCTGCAACTGCGTGCCGACAACGTGAACGTATCCGAGGTCGACGGCAAAGGCCAACACACCGCACATCACAATCATCAGGCATGCCGCTAATACTGTCACGCTACCCGATCGGTCTTTGTGAGAACAACATTTCATCTCTATACCTCTTTAGCCGAACAGGCGGCTCGGTGAAGACCGAGACGCCGGTTTAGTTTTGCGAGTGAACGACTCTGACGGTGTCGTCCTCCAAGATTGCCCCATTTGATGTGTAACGGCGAACCCTTTTGAGCACCAGTGATTGCACGCGATTCGCCGCGTAACCCATGCCCGAGTTCTCCACCGAAACCGCCGGATCATAGCCGTGCAAGTCGGCCAGTGCCGAGTTCACGCCGGCTTTCAGGTAACCCTGCCCGCCGAACGCCCCCCAGGTTGTCGAGTTGCCGGAAATGATTTCGAAAGTCAAAACGCCGTTGTCGAGTTCCATGCATTGGGTCCAGGCAACGGTTTCGTCGGGCTGGACCAGGATGGCCAAAATCGGGTACTTCCTGTCGCTGATCGGCACTTCACCTTCCCAAACCTGGAGTTGCACGCCCCCGGACTCGAAGACCGGCATGCTCTGCTGGTTCAACTCGAACGCCCCGTGGTACGCATCCGTGTTGGCCACCGGTGAGATTACGCAGGTGACTTGTGGAGCGTCGGTGTTGGGGTCGGGGGTTCCGACGACCAACTCCCAGTCCTCTTCCACGCGGACGATCGTTTCCGAAGACAGTGCCGGCATGGCTTGCCACGAAACGACCAAAGCAAAAACTAGCAGCACCGGCAGGAGCCGAAAGGGCCATGCGCGCACACCGATAAACTGGCGAAACATTGGACTGACCTCCTTTAGTGAAAAGCCGAAACGATCAAATGTTGCCGGACCTGACTCGCCCAACGATCGAATAAGTCGCAATGCGTAGATAAGGTGGTGGATAAGTTGCTTTTCACCCACCAGTAAGGATGCAACGCGTTTCTTGCGCCACTCCTGGTATCTCTAAATAAAGCTTATCTCATTTTGCCTTGATATACAAATTTCGATTCGGCGATTTCGCCGGCGTATCAGATGTCCTTACCGTGCCATTGGAGGGTCCGTCTGCTGCCTTGCGAGTGGCTGACAAGGCCGGTGGATGCACTCGGTCCCAAGCTCTGCTTGGGACCGCATCGCATCGTACTGCTGGAGAGTAGTGGGTTCCCAAGCAGAGCTTGGGAACCAGGTTAAGTGCCCGATTGCGCAACTGGTTGCCACGAATAGCCCGGGCTAGGGTTTCGCGTCCGATAGGCGTTTCTGTTCGGCCTGCCATGTGGACAATAGCCGTTCGAGTTCCGCCTGGATCGCTTGCGATTGGAGGACGATCAGGCAGCCGGCCGGTTTGTCGAAGTGCAGCACGCCCGGTCCGCCCGCGTCGTTCCAGGTGGACGCGGCCACCCGGGCCTTGATTCGCTCCAGCAGGGCCGCGGCGGTTGGGTCTTTCGAGAGGAGCTTGTCCACGCGGTAGAACTCGATCTCGAGTCGGTCGGCCGCCGCTTTGCGAGTGGTTACCTCCAGCGTATCGGCATCGATTGCCCGATATGCTAATCCGAGGGGCGCAAGCAGTTTCACAAGCGCGGCCGAGAGCGGTTCCTTCTCACCCGTGAGAGTACACGCCGCTTGGGGATCGATCCGAGCGGCCGCCAGCGAGAGCCGGTCGATGAGAATGCTCGTTCCGCTGAGGGCCGCCAGATGCGATGTGATTTCGACCAACGGCGTCGGGTCGTGGAAGTTTACGGTCACCGGCTGCTGGAGTTTTGCTCGGGCCCGAAGCGGCCGGCTGCTCAGTTCAAACCGCCTTGGATCGAGCCGGCTTCTGAGCGATTCACCCCGGGCGACACGGAGCTTTTCGCAGAACACAAGCACCTGGTGATGGACGGGGGCCGTTTGAGTCACTATTAGTGCGTCGGTTTCCGGCCGGATCGAGCCCCGGCCGCCCGCGCTGCTCCACGAATCGGGAGCAACCAGCTTCTCGACCAGCACGGCAAGCTCGGCCAGCGCCGCCGGCCGGCCGTCGGTCAGGTCCGAGACGGTGTATCGCACGCGGCGGAGTTCGCTGCGGCGGTTCTCGGGACCGGTTACCAGCACCTGGCCGGATTCGATCACGTAGTCGAGTCCCCGACCGGCAAGGACCTTACGGAGGATTTCACCCACCGTGGCATCGGAAAGCCGCACACTGACCGGGTCGTTCAACCCAACGCCCAACTCGGCCATGGTGTCCAGATCGAACGTGATCGGCAAGTTGCCGAGTGCGGCCAAGAACTCGACCGCTTCGCCCAACGGCCGGTCGCGAAGTTCGATTGCCGGGATCCGCTGCGCCAGCCGGGCAGCCACGTCGGCCGTCTGCCCGGGCCGGGTTGTGTCCGTAGTCGGCGGCGCGGGGGGTTTCTCGACCGGCTTTGCCGCGACTGGTTCCGGTTTCTCGGGCGTTTTGTCGTTCTCGCCTCCGTTGATCGTCGCCAATTGCTCCAACACGCGGGAATCGACGTTCTTGGAGATGAAGCGGACCGAGCCGTCGGCCATGCCGGCCAACATGCCGTCGGGCTGACCGCTGCCGAACCCGTCCGGTCCGTTCACGTATGGCGGTTTGGTCAACGCGCGGGCTGTTGGCTCTCCGCCCGCCGCCCAGGCGCCCAGCCGACTTTTGACACCCAGTACGGCGATGGTGTTGCCGGCCCCGTCGACGATGTCTTTTAGCCGGGTCTTGCGTCCGAAGCCGAACACTCCGGCACGGGGATGGTCGACCTTCAACCGGCCGGCGTCCGGTCCCACGCCGGCTACGCCCACGTAATGCGTTATCGGAAACCCGGCGTCGGTGCGGCCTGGTCCCAGTGCCGGATTGACTACTTCCGCGAGCGGTTGCCGCGTGACGGGGCGGTTCTGCCGGCCGTTCCAGGTATAGCCGAACTGGAGCCGTCGGTGCCAATCCGCGTGGCCGTAGTAGGGCAGCATCGTGGCGATCCAACTCAGGCGGGTTTCCGGCGGCAGCAGCGCCCCGCCGACCGCTCCGGCCGGGAAGTAACCTTCCGCCCGACGGTATCCGCCCAAGCCCGACAGGAGCCGGTGCTGGTTGGCTTCATCGGCCCCTCGGGCGGCAGCCAACCAGTCGGTCTGGATTGCCGGGCGGCTGTCCACCAGGGCCAGCGCCAGGACGGAAGGACCGGTGTCGAAAGCCGCCCGAAGCCACACCGTTTCCTCGGCAACCTCCCATTGTGCGTTCCGTAGGGCGGCCAGCCCCCGGCCGAGAAGCACTTCGTACTGACCGGCCACGGCCGCCGTGAGTCGGCCCGACTGAAGACGATCGACAAGGGTTTTTTCTTGGGCTTGGAGTGCGTTTTTGGCTGCCGGGACTAATTGATCCAACGCGGCTCGGACCTCCTCGGCAGCCGTTTTGCCCTCGCAGACCAACCCCAACTTGCCGCGCACAGCGTCGTCCACTTCGAGACGAAGCCCGAGCCCCCGCGGCACCTCCCAAACCAGCCGCCACGCTTGCCGGCCGGCCGGCCAAACGTCCAACAGCGAGCCGGGTAATCGCCAACCGGCCCGACGCGCGGCACTCAAGTCGATCAGCACGGCAACGTCCGCACCCGGCACAACCGTCTTCCAAAGCCGGTCGATTGCCGAAAAAGGGACCAGGTTTAATTTGTGCGAAGCACCCTCCGGGCCGTTCCGGCAAATTAAACCTGGTCCCTTTTTCGGCCCCGTTCGATGGGACAACAGCCGCAATAATTCTGCTCGGCCGGTGACGATCGTCCGGCGGTCGATTGCCGCAAACGGATGCGGCCAGGCGCTTTTTGGCAGGCACCGGCAGGTTACAGTGTCTAGTTGCACAGTGTTCAGCCGCAAGTCCACCGGCTCACCGACGGCCTGAAGTGCCCGGGCGTCGTGGCCTTTCGATAATTGGATCACCACCACGGCCTTTTCGGGCCATGACGCCAGATCGGTCGACGCCCAGACAATCCGGCTGATACCGTCGCGCTTTAGCCCCAGACCGCGCAACAGGGCGCCAACCGATTGCTCCCAGGCCTCTCCCGCCGCACCGATCAACCGATCGGCTGCCGACTGGCGGGTGAGCTTCGAAAGACGCAAGCTGAAGACCATCTGTGTCTCGTCGGGCAGCCAACGTCGAAGGGCCGACTCGGCTGTTTGATCGGGTGCCGGCTCGACCGGTGTCGGCTTGACGGCGGCCGTTGGCGCGGCGGGTGCTTCGGCTGCCACCGGGGCCGCCGGTTCCGGCTTGCGGTGCGAAATCAGAACCGACACCACGCTCGTCACAACCACCACGGTGGCAATCGACCCGCCGGCCAGCAGAAGCCACTTTCGCCACAACAACTCCGCTGGCGATACCCAACCGGTCGCCGGCGTCAAAGGCGAGGCCGCCAAAGGCTCCGGTTCCGATTCCGGCTGTGCGGCACAAGTGGCTGCCGGTTCCGGTAGTGGCGATGCCACCGGCGGTGGTTCCACCGCCTCGGCTGTTGGAGTTGGGGATTCCGCAACAGTCTGGGCAGGAACCTCGGCCTCGTTTTGGATCGGGGTATCGACTTCGCTTTGGATCGGGGCTTCGCTATCGCCCGGCGCCCCTTCGGCCGGTTGACCACCTTGTTCGGTTTCTTGTTCGGTTTCCTGTTCGGCGTTGGGCTGCCAGTCGGGCGGCGGCACCACTTGCACCATGCTGCCGCACTTCGGACACGTAAGTATCGCTCCGACGGCCGATTCGCTACGGACGCTCAGCCGGGCCTGGCAGGTGGTGCAGGAGATCGAAAACAGCGGCTCTTCCACGTTTCGGGCAGCAAAGTTAGAGAAGCATCGCCCCCCAGCCCATACGACCGGTTCCGACGGTCTTCCTTAATTGTAGGGCGCCGGCGGAGAAATGTCATCCATATTCGCGCGATTTCCTACACGTTTTCCGATACCACCTCGAAAAGCCGTGCCAGCTCCCCCCAGAGCTTGTCGAACGATCCCTTCTGTTATTCTCAAGGTAACCGGCTCTCAGGAGTCCGTTTGTCCCAGCCTCACGATCTCCTTGCGGCAAACCTTCTTTGTCAGGTCTTGAAGCTTGCGGACTCGGGTGGCAAGGTATTTTAGTTCGGCCTTGCTAATCTTGTAGTCACGCTTGTAGCGGGCGTCGATGTAAGCGCGTTTGAGCAGATCGAAGAGGTGTTTCTGCTCTGGTGTTGCTCGCGGAAACACGGTGAAAAAGTCGGCGTGCAGGTTGCTGACCTGACGGTCTAGTTTCTTGATATCGTGCGTCTTGGGTTTGTAGTTGGTGAAGACCAGGATCGTAGCGGTGAAGAAGCGTTCGGTGGCTTGGTGGAGTTCAAAGGCAGCTTTGCTGTATCTTCCTTTTCTTGTGTCGTCGAACGTAGTGTCTAGAAACTCGCTGGCGCTCTTGAACCAATGATTGTAATCCTCACGGGCGTATTTTTGCCGCTCTTTGGGATCGAGCTTGCGTCGCCGAGCCAGTTTGTGGTGGCCGTTGTCGAACAGCAGTACGCCCTCCTTCTTGATATCCGTGAAGAAATAGCTGCCGCGCTCGAGGTCCTTGTTCAGACTCTTGATGTCCTCGACGATGATGCTGGCGGTCGGCTCGTCCAGGCGCAGACGTTGCAGACGACGGTCGATGGCATCGACGAGCCTGGCTTCGGCGCGAACCGTTGCGCTGGAACGCTTCTCGGTGACGACCAGCAAATCGAAATCGCTCTGGTAGGTGTAGGTGATGTGGCCCTCGACGTACCGATCCTCGACCCAATCGCCTCGGGCGTACGAACCAAAGAGAATCAGCATGGCCAGATCGTCCCCGGCCAACTCGCGGATCACATCGGTAATCTCGCGGAGCAGGGCAGCCTGGTGTCGCGATCGGGGGAGAAGGGAGCGTTTCATAACTTGTCCACTAATCCCCGGAACCATACAGGAGTTTCAGAGCCGGGCCGTGTCGGCCCCCGGTATTTGGGAGTTTCAGAGCCGGGCCGTGTCGGCCCGGTATTTTGCCTGCGGCACCACAAAGACCGGGCCG
>JAUWJC010000108.1 GCA_030607895.1 Pirellulales bacterium | reverse complement strand
TTTATGAGAAAGCAGTTGTGGCAGGCTGGTAATCTGGGCAACCGGGATTCACGAGAACGCCGCAACTGATTTGGCAGCAACAACTTATGTCAGCAATCTTCCCGAAAGTGGCGCTGTCCAACTACTATATTCGATTCTAATTGATCCACGCAAGTGTTGCCAAGCCGCAAGCGGTTTCTGCGGCTTCTGGGCGGCAACCGGGTTAGCCGCCGCGGCCACGCGGCGCTTGGGCACCAAGACAACCGTGCGGATCGCTCCCAGTGTGGCCGCCGGGGCTAAACGAGTGAATGTCCCACCACCAAGGAGTCCATGGTCATGATCAAACGTAGTGCGTCCCGCGGAACGATCGTCATGGTGGCCATTGCCGCCGCGATCGTTTTCTCAATGCGCGCCGGTGGCCGATCGTTGGCGGCCGATCCGGACAGCCGGCCGAACGTTATCCTGATTGTCACCGACGACCAGGGTTTTGGCGACTTGGGTGTACACGGTAATAGCAAGATCAAGACACCCAACCTCGACAAGTTCGCCACCGAAAGCGTCGAGGCCGAATCGTTCTATGTCTGTCCGGTTTGTGCTCCCACCCGAGCGGCGCTGATGACCGGGCGGTACAACTACCGGACCGGTGTAACCGACACATACCTGGGTCGGGCGATGATGCACACCGACGAAGTGACCGTGGCCGAGATACTCTCGGCGGCCGGCTACCGGACTGCTATCTTCGGCAAGTGGCACCTGGGCGATAGCTATCCGATGCGATCAGGCGACCAGGGTTTTTCCGAATCGTTGGTCCACGCGGGCGGCGGATTGTGCCAGCCGTCGGGGCCACGGGACAACAGCTATTTCGATCCATCGCTTTTGCACAACGGCAAGCGGGTCAAAACGAAAGGCTACTGTAGCGACGTCTTTACCGACGCCATGCTGAAGTTCATCGTCAAGCACCGCAAGGAGTCGTTTTTCATCTACCTGCCGTTCAACTGCCCGCATGGTCCCTACCAGATTGCCGACGAATACTACAAGCCTTACGAGGCGATGAACCTGAAGCCGAGCGATTTCCCGGCCCCCGGCCATCCGCTCAAGGGTATCCCCAAGAACACTACCCGGGGGTACGGCATGGTCCAGAATATCGACGACAACCTTGGTCGGCTGTTCGAGAAGCTCGACGAGTTGGGCCTGGCCGAGAACACGATCGTCATATTCTTTACCGACAACGGCCCCAACGGCGCCCGATACAACGCGGGAATGCGGGCGTACAAGGGCAGCGTGTACGAGGGGGGAATTCGCACGTGCTTTTTTGTTCGCTGGCCGGCCCAACTCAAGCCCGGGGGAAAGGTTCGCAAAATTGCCGCCCACATCGACATCCTCCCAACCATTCTCGAAGCCTGCGGCGTTGACATTCCCGATGGCGTGAAGCTTGACGGGCGCAGCATCTTGCCGCTGTTGAAGGGAGAGAAGGTCGATTGGCCCGACCGCAGGCTGTACGTCCAGTGGCACCGGGGCGACGCGCCCGAGTTGTACCGCGCGTTTGCCGCCCGATCGCAGAAGTACAAGCTGCTTCATACCGGCGGCGTGAAGCCGGGCTCCACGCCGGCCGACGTCAATTTCGAGCTGTACGACATGGAGTCCGATCCGCTGGAAACAAAGAACATTGCGGCCGAGCATCCCGATATTGTCGAGAAGATGTGCAAGGGATACGAGGCGTGGCTTGCCGACGTAAGCCGGGACCACGGCTACGAAGCGCCGCGAATCCTGATCGGCACGCCGCACGAGAACCCGGTGATTCTGACGCGCCAAGACTGGCGCGGTCCGGCAGCCAGTTGGCGGCCGAAGGGGTTGGGCTACTGGGAGATTGCCGTGCCGACCGGCGGCCGGTTCGAGGTCTCCTGTTCAAGCACGGCGCCCAAGCGCCCGGCCGTCGCCCACCTGAAGGTGCAGGGAATCGAACTGACGACAAAGCTCCGGCCTGGCACCGCCGAGTACAAGTTCGATTTGATAGATCTGAAACCGAGCCCCGCCGAGCGGCTGGAAACGTGGATTGCCGAAGAGGGCGCGGCGAAACCCTACGGTGCGCACCACGTTTTCGTCAAACGGTGCGAGTGAACCGGTTGAGATGGGTTCACTTGCCGCCGAGCTTGGCCCGGCCAAGCGCCTCGTAGGTTGGTCCCGAGGGGCCGAGCCGGCTGGAAAAGACGACCAGTTCCGCAACGGTCATCCGGCCGGCGTGGAAGTCGGCGCCGCGGCGGATGAGTTCCCCGAGTTCGGCCACCCCGGACCCACCGCGGCGGACCCGGCCGATGGTCAGATGCGTGCTGAACCGCCGGGCATCCTTGCGGAAGCCGAGCTTTCCCAGTGCCGATTCGACCGCCCGGTGCAGCGCTTGCATCTGCTCTTCACCTTCGGCAGCCCCCAGCCAGACGGTTCGCGGTCTGCCCGGGTGAGGAAACGCGCCGGCCGCGCGAATCTCGATCTCGAAGGGGGCCACGTCGGCGGTTGCTTTTTGGACGGCCTCGCACACGCGGGCCGTCTCGCGCATCTGGACGTCGCCGAGGAATTTCAACGTCAGGTGGATGTTTCGCGGCTCGACCCACTTCACGTCGGCACCCGCGGCGCGAAAGGTCTCGATCAACTCCTCCGCGCGGCCGCGAATCGCGGCACCGGTTTCCACGGCGACAAAGGTACGAACCGTTTGTTTCATGGTACGAGCTATCAGCTATCAGCAGTCAGCTATCAGCTTTCAGAAGGTGAGCATTTGCCGGTACTTTCTCATCCGCTGTTCGATATCCTCGCGTTCGATTTTTTCGAGCCGATCGAGGCTGAAGTCTTCGACGGTGAAGCTGGCCGCCAGGGTTCCGTAGGCCATGGCCTTCTTGAGGGTTTTTGGTTCGAAGTTGCCTTGCTCGGCCAGGTATCCCATCATTCCGCCGGCAAAGCTGTCGCCCGCGCCGGTCGGGTCAACCACGTTGGGCGTGGGAAAGGCGGGCAGGACGTATGTTTCATGGCGGCTGAAGAACATCGCCCCGTGCTCGCCCTTCTTGATTACGACGAACCGCGGCCCCAGTTCGCGGATCGCGTGACCGGCGCGAACCAGGTTGTCGTCGCCGGTCAGTAGCTTTGCCTCGCTGTCATTGAGCACCAGGCCGTCGATCCGACCGAGCAACTCCAGAAGCTCGTCGTGCTGATTGTTGATGTACAGGTCCATCGTATCGGCCACCGTGAGCGTAGCGCCCGGGCACTGTTGGAGGACCTTGATTTGCAGCCCCGGCGGGTCGTTTGCCAGGAAGAGAAACCGACAACGGCGGTACTCCTCCGGGAGCACGGGATCGAACTGCTCCATGGCGTTGAGTTGCACGTCGAGCGTGTCGCGGTCGTTCATGTCGGCATGATACTTACCGCTCCAGCGAAACGTTTTCGCTCCGGGTATGACCTTCAAACCGGCCGTATCGATATTGCGTGACTGGAGCAATTCGGTGTGTTCGTGGGGCCAGTCGTCGCCGACGGCGCTTACCAGCCGCACCGACGTGAAGTAGCTGGCCGCGTAGGAGAAATACGAAGCCGATCCACCCAGCAGATTCTCGCGCTTTTCGCTGGGTGTTTCCACGCTGTCCAGCGCAACCGCGCCAACCACCAGACGCGGCAGTGGCTACTCCCTTGGAATGACGAATGACGAATGACGAATGACGAATGACGAATGACGAATGACGAATGACGAATGACGAAGGACGAAGGACGAAGGACGAAGGACGAATTGCGGGAAACGGCGTGGTCGGTAGTCAGTGCGAAGCCGCAAGCGGTCACCGTCGTCATTCGTCATTCGTGCTTAGGTATTCCTTCGTCCTTCGTCCTTCGTCATTCGTGCTTAGGTATTCCTTCGTCCTTCGTCCTTCGTCCTTCGTCATTTCCCTAGAGCTTTGGAATGGGGGTTGGGTTCTTGACCTTCTTGTAGGGCGGTTCGTAATAAGGGTAGAGCCTGACGCCGTAGCCGCGGCCCTTTTCCCATTGCGCCCGTGTGCCCCAAGGCGTGCCGGGATGCGACTTGGCGATACTGGCAAACAGCTTGTTGGCATGCTCGATGAATGGCTTGGTCAAGTCGCCGGTCAACGTTTCCTTGCGCGTGCCGAGGTGCCAGTCTATCATGTGCAGATTCGGCTTCTTCGTCAGCGGGGCCGTCTGCGGATGCTTCACGAAGTTGTCCAGATACACGCCGTATTCATAAACCCGCACCTTGTACGCCAACAGTTGGGCATAAAGCAAGTCGTAGTTTGCCTGCCATCGCGGCGAGGGCTCTTCTTCGCGATAGCGTTTTATCTTCTCGAGTTCCTTGGCCGCATAGTCCAGGTACTTCAGGTATATTCGGGCCTTCCCCTTCTCCTTCCCTACCTGCGCGACGAACTCCTTTACCTTGATCGAAAAGCGGTAGCGCAGCTCGATCACCTCGGCACAGTTGGGGTTGTAGGGGTTCAGATCGCTGATGATTTTCCAGCAGATGGTTCGCAGCTTGCTCTTGTCGCGATCTTTGACGATTTCCATTCGGGCTCGAAGGTCGGGTAGATAGCCACGCATCGCTTCCAACTCGTACCGACGCTTCTCGCCGCGAACCAGTTTTGCCTCCAGGCTCGGTAGCATGAAGTATATGCCGCCGGTCTGATGCGCGAGGCGAGAAAGCTCGTAGGGACCGTACCCGCTGGGGTACGCATCGTGACGGCGGTAAAAACCGTTCGTCTGACACTGCTCCACAAACGCGGTCTCCGGGCCGCGATCGATCCTCAGCCAGTGCGGGCGCCCCGTCTGCGGATGCTTCCAGCGGATGAACGCGTACGGATAGCCGAAAACCGCTTCCCGGCCCAGCACGAACACCTTGCAACGGGCAGCCTTGGCAGTGGAGATAACGTCTTCCAGGTACCGGCCGTTGTCTTCCCGATCGCCGCTTTCATCGGTGACCAGAATCATGGCCATTCCGCGCTGCCCCCTGGCGGCATATTTTCGGTGCATGGCAATCGCCCGACCAACCCCCTGGCACATCATTTCCTTGCCCGACGGATCGCTCGGCACCGAATCGATCGCCTTGCGAATTTCCTCCAACTCGAAGGTTGGACGCTTGGTATGCACGGTGAATTTTTCGCCGTAGCTGGTCACGGCGGTCGTCAGGGCGTCGCCCGTCGCCTTGTCGCTCAAGCCCAACTCGGCATAGACGCGTTCGATCTTGCCGCGAATCTCCTTCTGGTCGTCCTTCATGCTCCCCGACTGGTCGAAGCACCAGATGATCAGCACCTTTTGCTTCGAGAGCATCCACATGATCTCGCGCGTGATGCGGTCGATAGCCTGCGCGTAGTTGTCGGCCACGTTTCGGGCCACGCCGGGTGCTCCATCGGGTACTTCGCGGAGGATCTGGTCCCGGCTGGGTACAAAAGAAAGCGAGTCGTCCAGGGCGATGTTGGATTTCTCGAAATCCTCGTCCAGGACTTGCTTGTCGAGTTCCGGGTTGGTGATTTCCGGCACTTCGGTGGTTTTGGTGGGCGCGGTCGAGATGGCAAAGTTCATGTCGGTGGCGGCGATATTGTCATCCAACTCGACCGTCTGGAGGTCGTCTTCCGGCTCATCCATCGTCCCGGAAACGATCGTGCGTGTTACGTTCCGAAGAACATCCGGCATCATCCAGAGTCCGAGCGAAAGGACGATGATCAGATGAACGATGGTCGAAAACAGGCAAGCGCCGACGCTCCGCACCACCGTGCGAGACATGAACTTCCGGTGCTCGCCGTCGAGCCCCGCCTGGTCGGCCTTGGCTGATTTCTCCGTAGACGCCTGCTAGCCGGGCTTCTCCTTCTTCGCTTTCTCGGCGGAAACCTTCGCCTTCGAGCCCTCCGAATCGGCGGCTTTGGACTCCTCGACCGCGTTGGCGTCCGCGTCTTTGCCCGCCGACTGCGAGGTCTGCGTCTTGTCGGTTTTCGATTTATTGTCTTTCTTGGCCATCTTCTTTCGGCACTGTCTTCTTGAGGCTTGTCACTTGCGGGCCGGAAAGGGGGGCAGATCTTCTCCGCGAAGCATCCGTCGGGCTGTTCCAGCAGAAGACGTCCGTCCTCTTTTTCTACAGCCCGAGCAATAGATCGCACAATCTTCATTATCCAGTGATTCGGGAGGTGCTGGCAAGCCTATTCCCGGTCAATTGGGATTTCACGGTTCCTCTCGGCTCCGTCGCGTCACCGGGTACCGTATCACCCAGAATAACCGCAAGAGCCGCCGGCGAAAACCCCCCTGTCGGAAATTCGCACCGCTTTGGCCGGTACGCCGGCTTGGCCCGGACAGACATCGATTGACGTGTTGACAGCGAACCAAAATACCGGAGAAACTGGCCCACCCGGTCCGAGCGCACGGGTTGAGCGAACGTTTACCCAAGAAACGACGAAAGACCCTGCAAAACAGGGGCTTTCGTCAGTACACCCCGCCCGATTCGAACGGGCAACCTTCGGTTCCGTAGACCGATGCTCTATCCAATTGAGCTAGGGGTGCGTGTATTCCAATGTCTTGGCTGTAAACGAGTTACGAATACGCTTGGCTCAGTGTCGGTCTCTTCGCCAAGAAGACGAACACAATGATCGTATCAGGAATTGGACGCCAACGGAAGGCGGGCATTGGGTGTGTGGAAGGCCGTCACTGGATTGCCGCCGATCGTTGGGGTGCAAGCCGGTCCTACTCGGGTACGTCGACGCCCAATTCCTCGGCCAGCTTGACTAGTTGTGACCAATTGCCTTCGTCCAATGCGATTCCCTCGGCACGCTTCCGAGCAAGCGTCCGCCGTTCCGGCTCGCCCGGCATGATGACCTCGTCGACGCCGTCAACACGCGGGCAGCTTCGGACCCAGTCGACAAGCTGCGATACCTCGGAGTCGAAGTGCTCGGTGCCGCCGAAATGCTCCGGGTCGAACACCATCATGAACACGCCGTTGCCGACCTGGTTGCTGGGCACTTCCCGCGAACACCGGCCACCGGACAGCGCACCGCAGAATATATCGACCATCAGGCTCAGCCCAAAGCCTTTGTGGGCCTGATCGCCGCCCATGGGCCGAAGCGAGCCGTGCGGGTTGCCGTACAGGTCGTTCGGGTCGTTGGTTGGCCGGCCTTGGCTGTCGAGTATCCAGCCGTCCGGGCATTTTTGGCCGGCCATTTTCAGGACGCGGACCTTACCTTCGGCCGTGGCGCTGGTGCAGAAGTCGACCACGATCGGCTCGTCACCATGCGGGATGGCGACGGCCATCGGGTTGGTGCTCAGCCGGGAGGCTTTTCCACCGGGAGGCGACACGCGATGCACGGCCCCGTGATTGTTGACCATCATCATGCCGATCAGGCCGGCCTCGGTTGCCATTTCGCAGTATTCACCCAGCCGGCCCACGTGCGCCGAACGTATCATTGTACCCACTGCAACCCCGGCGGCCTTGGCCTTTTCGATCAGCCGCTCGGTGAACTGCCGGGCCTGCCTCTGGCCGAATCCCCAATGGGCATCGACGGTCAGAAGCGAAGGGGTTTCTTTGAGAACCTCGAATTCCGCGTCGGGGACGGTGTCGCCCTTGGCGACCTGCCCCAGATACTGCGGAATCCGCATAACCCCGTGCGAGTCGTATCCCCGCAGATTTCCACCCACCAGGCTCCAGGCGACCAGCAGGGCTTCCTCTTTCCCCAAACCGCCTGCAGTCAGAAGCGCGGCGGCGAATTCGGTCAGCTTCTCGGCGGAAAAGGTGGGCACGGAAAAACCTCCTTCAGAGTTCGATGCAAGATGTCGGGAAGCAACGGCAAGCACCTCAAGATACCACGCTCTCGCGACTCGGTCCACCACCGCGACGGGCGCTGCCAGAAAGTGCAAAAAGCGGATTTCACAGTTGGCTTGCAATTATCTCCGACTGTGACTATAAAGAAGTAGATAGCCATTCATGGGGTATTCAGGGGTCCAGGCTAAAGCCCGCCGACTGCACTCGGCGGGGTTACTGATGTTCCCGACGTGGCCGTCGGGGCTAAACGGTTTTGGTTGCTACGCCCTTAGTGGTGGGAATCGACAATAAATCGTCAATGTTGTCTGCTTGAACGTTGCAGTTGTGCTCTGGAACACATAATTCCTTCCAACTCCTTTGGTGCCAACCGGAAAACAGAGATGAAAGAACCGGAAGTTGCACGAGGTTTTACACTCGTCGAGTTATTGGTGGTCATCACGATCATCGGCATCTTGATCGCACTCTTGCTGCCGGCGGTTCAGGCGGCACGGGAAGCGGCCCGGCGGGCACAATGCACGAACAACATGAAGCAGTTGGCTCTGGCGTTGCACGGCTTTCACGAGACCTACAAGCAGCTTCCGCCTGGCGGGTTTGCGGATGAGCGACCGTGGGGTCACGTCGACGATCCCAAGGGTTTGGGCTGGGGTAGTTCCTGGCTGGTCATCATGCTGCCGTTCATCGAGCAGGGCCCGCTGTTCGATCAATTGGAACTCAAAGGTTGTTCCGGGTGGGGTAGCACGCACGACTCGGCGGTATGCGACTATGCGGAGATTCCCATCTTTCGTTGCCCATCCTGCACACTAAAGAAATGGGGTCACGGATACGGCAGCACCAAGATACAGTTATGTCCCTACGTGGGAATGTCCGGCGCCGTCGCCGGGCTCGCCCCCGCCTCCCCCGAACCCCGCGCCCACAGCGGTGGCTCCTCGACCAACTGTTGTGTCGGCGGCATTGTCAGTGCCGGCGGCGTGCTGTTTCCTCACAGTGACGTGAGTTTCGCCTACATTACCGACGGCACCAGCAACACGGCCGCCATTAGTGAGCAGAGCGATTTCCTGAAGACGCTCAACGGCACCAAGGTCGATTGGGGGGCCGGGCACACGCACGGCTGGCTCATCGGTGCCCGACCCGGTGAGGCACCACCCAACTATAACGTTGGCGGCGACGCCCGCGCCTTTAACATGGCGACAATTCGTTACCCAATCAACCAGAAGGAAGGTTGGCCCGATTCCCCGGGCAACTGCGGCGCGGTGGGCGTCTGTGCGAACACGGGCAACAACACCCCGCTCAACTCGACGCACCCCGGCGGGGTCAACATGGCCATGTGCGACGGTTCGGTACGCTTCGTCAGCGAGACCATCCAGCTTTACGTCCTTTCCCGACTCGTCACCCGGGATGATGGGCAGGTGCTCGGCGAGTTCTAAGCTGAGGTGTGTTCGGCAAGTTGTCGCCGCCGTTGATTTGGAAAAGACCCCGGGAGGCTGCCATGACTGGTTGGCATCGGTTTGGAATTCTCGTTGTGACGTGCGCCGTTGTGGTTGGCTGCGGCCGATCGAAGGATGCCCGTGAAATGTGTCCCGTAACCGGTTCCGTCACGCTCGACGGGCAACCGCTGCGTGAAGGCGAGATTTACTTCAAGACGACGGCCATGGGAGAGATCGACGTTCTGCCCATCGAGAACGGGCAGTTTCAGGGAGATGTCGGAGCAGGTACCCGCCGCGTCGAAATCTACGCCTATCACGAAAAAGAGGTCATTCCCATGCCTGGGGAGCCCGCGGAGAAGACGCGCGAGAACTACATTCCGGCGCGGTACAATGTCCAGAGCACCCTGACCGCAAAGATCGCATCCGGCAGTTCCACGCCCTTGGAATTCGAAGTGACTTCCCGGTGATCCTTTTCGCCATTGGGCGACACATTCAGCCGAACAACTTTTTCCGTGATCGCTGCTGGGTAGACGTAAGATATTGCTGCATGAAGAATTGCGACCACGCCTCACGCCCCGGTACGTGGCGAAATCGGTGGGCGGATCGGGCCATTTTCGGGTCGATCTCGCGTCGCAAGTGGTTGCCGAGCAATGACTTTTAATTATTGGACAACGATTTGCCATCCGAAACCGCGTGGTCGGCAGTTCCGGTAGCCTTTGTTATTTGGGAACCACCAACAGGCACCGACACGACCTTATGACCTGATCTCGCCTCCCGCTCTCGGATACCGGCCACCAATTGGTCGATATCTCCACCAGCGTCAGTGAGCAGTTTCTCACGGGCAGCGTGAAGTTCGTCAAGTATCGGATTCTTCGTCATCTTCGGGATCCTCCAGAAACTCCGCCGGCGTGCAAATGAGAGGACACGATACGCCAAGCTCTTCGAGCATCGCGTACAACTCGGGCGTAGTTTACCCTGCGAACCTCTCGCGAGCCAACCGCAAAAAGGCGATCCAGAGGAAGGAAATGGAGTAGGCGCGTCGAAGAAACGGGACTTTTTTGCCCCATCTTGAAAATTTTTTTCGGTTTTCCGTTTTGACGCAACCCGCGTCGCCATAACAACTTATATCTAC
>JAUWJC010000151.1 GCA_030607895.1 Pirellulales bacterium | reverse complement strand
TAGTTGGACAGCGCCACTTTGCTTGATGATAGCATCGCTAAGTCGTTTCGTATATTGGTGTTAGGGGCGGATGCTGAAGTTACGGTTGCAGTAGGGGCGTAAAAAGACGATCCTCCGTGAATGGTCTTCAGTGACCGTTGACAAAACGCGGAGGCTCGTCTTTTTACGCCCCTCCTGCACCCGTAACTTCCGCCTCCGCCCCGCACACCAATATACGAAACGCCTTAGCGATTCTATCATCAACCAAAGGGGCGCTGTCCAATTAGGGTGCGGGATGAACCGCTTGCGGCTTGCTTGAAAACGAACGGATGTAATTGATCACGTGCCAGACTTCTTCCGGCCGGTAGACTCCGTCGGTACCCGGGGCGGGTCCGACGGCCGGCATTGGCGTACCCTTGATACCGACGTGAATCCGCCAGTAAAGGTCTATCGGCCGATTGCCGCCGCGGAAAATCCCTTCGCAAAAATTCCGCGGTCTAAGCCGCTGGATCGGGCGCATGTATCGGCCGGCCAACTCGCCGGTCTGCTGGGGCGTTACTCCCTTCTTTGGTTTGTTCCAGTCATCGTACAACTCGTCCTCCTCGCCGTCGCCGTTTCCGTCGGGACCGGGGCACTTGACGCACTGGGCATCCTTTTCGGCATACAACCGGCGGCCTTTCTCAATAGAAGCAGCCAGCCGCTCGGGCGTGTCGGTCGGCGGCTCCGGCGGCGGGACGACTACCATGGTCCGGGCTTCCACCCAAAGCCCGGCAACCGGACGAAGTCCCTCGTCCAGTGCCAGGGCCGTCAGTTCATGCACGGGCAGGTACTCATCCTCGTCTACAATCAGTTGAAGCAGGTACAACTCAGTCTCGCCCCGAATGCTCAGGTACCCGACGTACTCGACCAGGGCGTCGATATGCTCGTTGGGCAATCGGGCGAAGCTGGGCATGGCCGTGTCGGGTACGCCGGTGCGCAGCGTTCGCCTCAGATCGTCGAGGCTGGGCTTCGCGCCGCCGGCCGTCGAGGTGTATTTGAACGGGCCGGTGCGAAAATCGCGGGGATACGGGTTGAGCATTCCCGCGGCCGGGCCGGTGCCGCCGCCTGACAACCCGTGACACTTGACGCAGTGCCGGCGGAACAGTCCCAGCCGGCTCCCAGCCGACGCGCGCAGCAACTCGACGTCAAACCCAACGCCCTCCGGCACGTTTGGCTCGTCGGGAGTACCCAGCAGTTTGACGAGTGTTTCGTCAATTGCCCGGCCCTGCGCCTCGCTGATGTCGCCCGGCTTGCGGCCTTCGGTATTCAGTGGGAAGCGGGGTGCCGACGATCTACCACATCCGGCGGAAATCAACAGGCAGGCGAGAAGGAATGACGAATGACGAATGACGAAGGAATGACGAATGACGAATGACGAATGACGAATGTCCAAGTACCTAACTCCCGCCCAGCCATGCGCGCTGGTTCGTCATTCGGGTTTCGTCATTCGTCATTCGTCATTCGTCATTCGTCATTCGTCATTCGTCATTCGTCATTCGGATTTCGTCATTCGTCATTCGGATTTCGTCATTCCGTCGCGGCTACTTCTTCTCGAACATCGAGGTCTTCAACGTAATGGTACCCAGGTCGTTGGTGCCCGGCTTGATGGTCATCTTGATGCGTCCCTTTTTCCACTGAGGCGTATCAAGGTATCCGATCCGTTCCTGCCAGACCTGGAACTCGAGCTTGCCGACCGGCAGCTTGGGGATGCGGAAGGTGCCGTCCATCTTACTGACGTCGACGTAGGGATGATCCAGCGGCAGCACATACGCGCTTTCCCAGGGATGATAGTTGCAGGCCACCGGCACGGGAATCCGCTGCTTGCGTCGGAACTTCCAGGTGGCTTCGGCGGCCTTGTCGGGCTTGGGTGGCAGCACGATGTTGGCCGGCACGTCTCCCAGCGGCGAAAAAGCCACGTTCTGGGCCACCGGGTCGGAGTTGACAATGTGGTACTCCTGCTTGTCGCACCAGATGGTCATGCAGTGGGGCATGAAGATGCAGTCGCGGTTGTCCAGAAGCACCTGTTTCGGGGCGGCCTCCGCCAGTTCGGGGCAAATATCAACCTTGCGGCTGCGGACGTAAATATAGACGTTCCCCAGCCCGCCGTCTTCGCCGACCATCAGCGTCTCGTCGCGGATGTCGAACTTGCCGCAACACTCGACGTCTTTGTCTACCTTGAGCTTCTTTCGCTCGGGCGGTTTGCCGTCGTAGGCCAGCCGGCCCACCAGGTCGCCCCACTTGTCGGTCGCGGCCGCACGAACAATCGTGGGAGCATGAACTCCCAAAGCAAATCCGGCCGCCGCGGTACCGGCTACCGTAGCGGTTCGGGCTACAAACTGACGTCTGCTGCTCTTGTCTTTCATCGGATATTTCTCCTTGTCTTATAGAGCCGCGACCGCTGGGCGCGCCCCAGGGTAAACGTGCGGTTTCTTGCGAATCCTCGGCGCGACCACCGGTCGCAACCAAATCGTTTAGCCCCGGTGGCCACACCGGGAAACCACTATCGCCGCGTGGCCGCGGCGGCTAAACACAACTGTACAAACCGCTGTACAACATGCGCGCACCGTGCGCGCATGTTGTGACGTTAGACTCTAAATTGTACTCAAAGGACTGCCGAATTGCCATCATTCCCCCCATGCGGCGGGGTTATTCCTTCTTCGGTTCCTTGGGTTTTGGGGCAGCCGGCTTCGAGCGATCGAGCCCTTCAACCATCTTTAACACCGGCGTGCGGCTGTTCATGTAGTGGTCGTAGTTCAACAGCAGGTCAACCACCGCGTCGAGTTGCTCGACACTGCTGCCTTTGAACAAGTCCTGTCCCAGCGGATCACCCGTTGGTGGGAAGTTGACCGGCATGCCCGTGTAGGGCAACACCACCTTGGGATTGGCCAGCCAGCGGCGGATGTACTCCGGCCGCAGTCGGCGGCCCACCTGGTCGAGGTTTGGCGCCAGGATCGTGCGGATTTCGCCGCCGGGAGAGAAATCGCCAATCAAATGACACTTGGCGCAGTAGGTCTTCTGATCGGTGACCAGCCGCATTGCGTCGTCGAGCCGGTGCGGGCGCTTTCGCTCTTTGGCTTGCAGCCCGGCGGCCCGATTGCCGACCGCCCGGCTGTAGGGGAACTCGACCCCGGCGGCGGCGGCAAAGTAGTCGACCAGCTTGCCCGCCTCGTCGGACGACAACGTGTACTTGGGCATCTTCAACACGGCGGCCGGACGGATGGTCAGCGGGTCCAACAGGTAGTCGTGCAGCCAGGCCGGTTGAACCAGCAATCCCTCGTGGACCAGCGGCGGCGGCACCCAACCCCAGGCTTCCATTTCCGAAGCGCTCGACCCGCTGGCTTTCGCCTCGGCCAGGACCATCGGGTAGAGCAGTCGGGCAAACGCTCCGCCAAGAGGCGGCCGCTTGGCCGTGATCTGCGGCTCGGAAATCATCACCTCCGCGCCGGCCACCCGCCACACCTGCCCGTTGATGGCCGCCGGCTCCCAAAGCGTGAAGAAATACAGCGGGTTGCCGTCGTCGTCTTCGTCTTCGATCAGTTCGCCCTCGACGTCGACCCGCGGCATTCCGACAACTTCCGCGTGCCCCAGACCGCGGCTGTCGGTCAGTTCCGACGCGGCCAACTGCTCGGGGGTGAAGTGTGGCGTCAGCAGCGGGTAGTCTTCGATTTCCGGCGGGTCCTCGAACATCTCCGGATCGTATTCGAACCGCCATCGTTCCATCTCGAGCGTGTGGCACTCGGCGCAGGCGTATTTCTCCAAGACCTTGCGGCCTTCGACGATTGCCTTGGCCCGCGGACCGGGCTGATAGACGTACCTGTCGGCCGGCGGCTCGGCAACCAGCCCCAGAACGAACGTCGCGATTGCCTCGATCTGGTCGTCGGAAAAGTTGAACCGGCCCATCAACAGCCGTTCGTTGTAGCCTTTGTTCTGGGCCTTTTTGTAGTCGAAGCTGCGTGGGTCGCGAAGTTTCTGCCAGATGAACCCCTCGCGCCGATGGGCCAACAAGGCCTCCATAAAGAAGCCGCGAGCCGGATCGTCCACAACCTTCTCCCCTTTTTTCTTTCCTCCTTCTCTCCCTTTTCCCTCCTTCCCCCCTTTCCCTTCCCCTTTTCCTTCCGCCTTTGCAATGAACTGGTGAACCTGCTCGAATGCCAGTAGCGATTCCTCTTTGCGGCCCCAGTCGCTCAGCGCCGGCCCGATCGGCTGGGCGTCTTCGAAGCCCGGTATGTCGTGGCAACCGTAGCAACCACGCTTGCGGACCGTGCGGCGGCCGACGTAGCGGAGCTTCTTCTGGCGCGTGATCTTCCCCAATAACTCGACCGCATCGCCCTGCACCCGCTCGGCCATCGACTTGGGGATGCCGTTTTTCAGGTATTGCTCGGCCTGCTCGCGTGGAAATGCCGCGCATAGGTGTAACAGGGCCAACTTGTCGAGATCGGACTCCGCAGGCTTTGGCGGTTGCTGCTTTGGCTTCCAACCCTTCGAGGAGAGCAGATATGCTGTAATGTCGAGTGGTGAAGCCGTCACTCGACGTTTTTTCGGCTTGCCGCCAGCTTGCTTGGAATCGGCCGGCTTCTCGGCGCTCTTTGCAGTCTCGACCAGCGGCACCGGCTCGAAAAGTGCGTCGGGCATCAACGTCCGCGGAGAGTAGGCGGCCGGATCGCGAAGCCAATAGACGGGCCACAGGCGCTTGGACTTGTCGGTGAATTTCGAGCCGAAGTTCGCCAGGTTCGGGCCTTGCGTGGATTGGCCTTCCGGGAAGTCGGGATGCTTGTGGCACGCCAGGCAACCGTGAGTTCCGAAGAGCCGCTTACCCCGCTCGACAGACGCCGGCTCGGCCGAGATGTGCTTGTGATGCTCCGGCTCGATGCGCTCGAAAGGCGGGCTGGCACCCAGAATGTATTCGCTCAGCGCGCGAACTTCGACCGCCTCGAACCGCCGGGCGTCCTTTAGACTTTGCCCGTCGAGGTGCTCGTGCAGGACGAAGAACCGGGGCATTCGCGTGTCGGGGCGAAAGTCGGTCGGGTCGCGAATCCAACTCTCCATGAACCGGGCGTCGAGCTTGGCCGCCACGCCACGCAGCGTGGGACCCAACTTACGCATGGTGCCCGGCGTCGGCTCGTCGGCAGATAGCAAACCAACCATCACCTCAAGCCGCTCCGACCGAGGCAAGTCGGCGCGGAGCGACTCGACCAACTCGTGCCGCGGGCCGGGCTTCTCGGGCTGGGTAATTACCTGCCGGGCGAGCGCCTTTTGGGTTTCGTTCAGAGCCGGATCGGCCGCCAGCCGCAGCGCGGCCCCGGTGTAGTTCGGTTCCAGCCGCATGTCGGGCCCGATCCGCCGGCCCGACTGGTCGACCCCCTTGATCTCGTGGCAGCCGAAACAACCGTTCTCGCGAATCAACTGGTAGCCGGCCAACAGCTTCGGGGCCGGTGCCCGCGGGAACCGCCGGCTGGGCTCCAGGTCGGTTACGTCGTGATGGCACTTCAGGCAGCGGCTCTCGGCAAACCGGGCCGGAAGCATCGGAAAGTCCCAGTGCTCGTTGTGGAACCAGCCGTACTGCTCGTGCCATCGGGTACGCTCGTGCGGATCGTTCGGTGTGTGCGAAGCCCACTTGAACTCCGTCGCACTGCCCTGCCCGTCGTGGCAGACCGTGCAACCGAACTGGGCCATCGGGTGAGGACTGAGCGAGCCGACGAACAGATCGAGCCGTGGATGCGAACTGTACGGGTGCGGCAGCCCGCGGCGAATCTCGAGTTCGATCGAACGACTCGACTCTTCATTATCGTCTTCCTCTTCATCGTCCTCGTCGTCGGACTGATCGTCGTCCGAGCGGGCCGGGTCTTCCAACGCCGCTTCGAGCAGCCGCTTCTCGGCCTCCGCCCGACCGGCGGCCGGCTGGCCGTTGATCTTGAGGATCACGTCGCCGACCTGTAGCTTTGCCCGGGCGGCGGGCGTTTTCGGCAACACGAGTCCGACGGTCGGGGCGCCGGGATCGAGGATTCCGCGTGCCGCCAGCGACAGCCCAAGGACGGTCTGCAAAGACGGTTCGGTCTGCCGGGATTTTTCCTTCTCGTCGCCGTTCTCGTCTTCGTCGTCATCTTCTTCGTCGACCCCAATGGGCAGCCGAACGGTGAGTATCCGTTGAGCCAGGCAGGCCGGGTCGAATGGGGCGCCGGGCTTCGTCTTGCCGATTGACTGATGGCAGGTCACGCATCGGTCGAATCGGGCGACCTGGCGGAAGTTGTAATTGATCGTCAGTTCCGGCAGCCAGATCTGGCTGATTGCCAGCGGCCGGCCGAAAGCGTCGATCAACGGTAGGCGCAACAGCCGCTTGGCCAGGTTGGGCCGCTGCTGCCGGAGGTTGCGGCGGAGTTGCTTTTCCGTCGCCCGATGGTCAGCCAAGGCTTTTTGGGCGGTGTCTTCCGGCTCGGTAATCTGGCTCAGAAGCCCGGTTAGCGCGGCAAGGTGCGACGATGTCCGCTCGAAGCCGGTGGTAAGCAAATCGATGTCTTTCTTGATCCGGTCGGTCCGCTGCTGGAGTTTGTCGAGCTTCTGTTGGGGCCGACCTTCACCGACGGCCGCCTCGTAAGTGCTTCGTGCTTCGTCGAAGTCGGCCCGGCGGAACCGCAATTTGCGCTCGGCGCCGGCCTGCCGCAACTTGGCCGCCGCCGCGAACCGCTCGAGACTCGCCAGCAACGTCCGCCGGTTTTTGACGCTTGGCTGGGCGACCAGGGCATCGTATGTGGCCCGAACCTTGGCGGCGTCGGGTGGGTCGGCCTTGCGCCGCGCGGCATCGGCATTCAACTGCTTGACAAAGGCATCGATCAACGCCCGACCCGGCACGCGCTTGCCCGCCTCGGCCACCGCCTGGACAAGCTCGTTCTCCCGGGCGGCGTACTCCTCGCTCTTTTGGGCATGGAGCCTTGCCTCGGTAAGCCACGGCTCGACGGAGTCGCGGTACGTCCGCTGATACACCTTCCACTGGCGCAGATGGGCGGCCGCCAGCATCCATATCGTCACCGCCAGAAGCGCGAGCGACGAGACGGCAAACACCACGTGAAGCCGTTTG
Source organism: Pirellulales bacterium (assembly GCA_030607895.1). Classification (GTDB taxonomy): domain Bacteria; phylum Planctomycetota; class Planctomycetia; order Pirellulales; family Thermoguttaceae; genus JAUWJC01. The sequence goes on along the minus strand of JAUWJC010000151.1, from coordinate 1,630 downwards.
ATGTTGAAGAATGTATCGTCGGGGGAGGACATAGTTGAGAGTTGAAAGTTGAGAGTTGAAAGTTGAGAGTTGAAAGTTGATAGTTGATAGTTTAGCCCCGGCGGCCACGCCGGAGAGTCAAGTTTTGTCGGGATTCAGGGTTCAGGGTTCAGGGTTCAGGACTTGCAATTCCACGTTTGCTCACAAATTCTGAACCCTGAACCCTGAACCCTGATAACTGAACCCTCCCGTTGGTCTGAGGCTACGCCTCGCTAGAAGTTCAAGAAATACTCGGGAATACTCAGGATGTAGCTGAGGTTCAGCGTCCAGCGCAGTATCATCTTCAAGGGCAGCATCAGCATCATCAGAAGCAACAGCACCATGAGTGTATAGCGGCCGTAGCCCATCTGCCGGAGAAACCCTCGGAAGACGGTCCGACTCAATGCTACCGGCAGGAAGACGAAATAGGCAAGCAGGGCCGCCACGCCGGCAATCTCGCGCCAGAGAATCGCCCCGAACTGGGTGAATACCCCGGCGTCGACCGGCACCGGCGGCACGCTTCGCCCCAAAAGCATCACCCAGAAGTATTCCGAGAGTTTCACGTTGTTAAGCGCAAGCACTTTATGCGGGTCCTGCACCTCGTACAGCCCAAAGAAGTTCCAGTTTGGTCCCCGCATGAGCGTGCCGACGAGGATCAGCAGTATCCAAAGCTGAAGAAAGCCGAACTGAAAGACCAGATAGGCGAACGGCCGCTCTTTGATGGTGTAATAGCCGTTGCCCTTCTTGTTGAAATCCAGGAAGGGGATGGCCGCCAGGCCGATAATCGTGAGTATGGGCAGCGTCACGCCGGCAATCGAGGCGTCGAAGAAAACCAGCATCTCCTGCAAGCCGAGGAAGTACCAGGGTGCCTTCGACGGGTTGGGTGTGACCACCGGGTTGGCCGGCTGCTCCAGCGGCGCCTTCAGCACTATCGACCAGATAACCAACACCACCGTCGCAATCACTATGCCGATTAGCTCGATGTAAACCACGTCGGGCCAAACGAGCACCTTGTCGCCGTAGTCCTTCTCGACCGGTCCCTGACCGCGGGCAAGCCGACGGTCGTTCTCCACGGCCTGGGCGGTTGCCGACCATGTGAAGATCGCCAGCAAATAAACCATTGCCACGATCGGTACGTTGTCGGGTTTTGTTACGATGGCCGCGAACTCGGGGTCGGTCATCGACATGCCCATAAATAACAGCGAACAGTTCAGCCCGGCCCAGGCGACGGCTGGAATTACGAAGAACCGCCGGCCAAGGTACAGCACCACCAGCCCACCAAACGTGCCAACGGTGAAACTGACCGGCCCAAACGCGGCGTCGCAGGCGTTTTTCCACGGCTCGGGCATCAACAGCGGGCGGCCGGCCAGGGCCGTTGCTCCCAACGTGCCGAACCCCACGCCGACAACCAGCCACGCGACCGCGCGGACGTATCCTCCCCGCTGGCCGGTACGCGCCGCCGCAAACAGGTTCATCGCCGCGACGAGAAGGTAGTACCAACCCATTTCAGATTTCTGATTTAGGATTTGGGATTTTTTGCAGTCGCACGCCTGCGAAGCCGCAAGCGGCTCGATCACTCTCAACTTTCAACTCTCAACTCTCAACTCTCAAC
>JAUWJC010000433.1 GCA_030607895.1 Pirellulales bacterium | reverse complement strand
TCCGTGCGCTGGTTAAACGAATCGAGATCGGCACCGAAAACGTCCGAGTAGTCTACAAGGTTGCCCCGGCCCCTTTTGTCGAAAGCCCCGCTAGCGGGGCATGTTTGCAAGATTGTTTGAGGCGTGATTTCGCCGTTACTGGCGAACGTGTACCTGCACTATGTGCTTGACCTCTGGATCGAGTGGTGGCGGCAGCACCGCTGCCGCGGCGATGTGGTCGTAATACGCTATGCGGATGACTTCGTGATCGGCTTTGAGAACCACGGCGAGGCAACGGCGTGTTTGGAAGAACTCCGCACGCGGTATGCCAAGTTTGGCTTGAAGCTGCACGAGGGGAAGACGCGTCTGATCGAGTTCGGCCGCTATGCGATCGAACGTCGCAACCGACGCGGCGAGGGCCGGCCGGAAACTTTCGACTTTCTGGGTTTCACTCACAAGTGTGCCCGGACGCGGAAGCAGGGCTGGTTCACCATCCATCGTCACAGCGTGGCGAAACGCGTGCTTGCGACCCTACAAGCGATCAAAGCGAACCTGCGAAAGCGAATGCACCGGCCACTTGGCGAAACGGCCCGCTGGCTGCGACGAGTTGTGCAGGGCTGGCTGAACTATCATGCCGTCCCCAGCAACAGTCACCACATCGGACGTTTCGTGGACGAGGTAACTCGTATTTGGCTGAAAGTAATCCGCCGCCGCAGTCAACGTGGTCGCCGTCGTTGGACATGGGCTCGGATGCAACGTCTTGTCAGACGCCATCTTCCGCGTCCCCGGATCACTCATCCTTATCCCGACCAACGATTTCGCGCCCGACTCAAGGCAGGAGCCGTATGAGGTAATTCTTCACGTACGGAACTGTGCGGGGGGCCGCCGGAAACGGCGGTCCCTACCGCGATCCGGGATTAGGGATTAGCGAAAATGGCGTGGAATCGCTTAGTCCCTAATCCCGGACTGACCCCTATTCACGGGTTAGGCATCTTCCTCGATCACGTTCAGTCCGATCAAGGCGGCCAAGTCCTTAACTCCTTCCCGATAATCGCCCAGTGTCCCCGACCGATGCACACCGTACTTGTCCGGGTAAACGTAGCGTTGGATCTTCTTCGCGTCCTTGACCTTGATGGCGAATTTGGTCCGGCACATCGTTTCGTTCCAGTGAGGCTTGTAAGGCGAAGGCACGGAGGTCAGTCCCATGGCTTGCGCCGTCGGATTCGCGATCGTTGTTCCGGTATGAACGCGCACGTCCTTGGTCATGATATCAATGCGCCAGACTGTGCCGGGTTCGTTCGGCGGGTAGAGGACGGCGGTGCAGGCGCCCACGCCGGGCTTCGAGTGGGCGCGGACGGCTCGCTCCCGATGATCCATAATGACATACGGAATCAGCCGATCATCCCCATACGGATTAAAGGGGCCGCCGCAATGCATCATGTAGGACACGTTGTTGTACGTATCGAGCATGTAATCGCCCATCATGCTCGGTCTGCCGAAGGCATACTGGGCCAGCATGCGAGTCAGGACCACGTCGACATGTGCCTGGCAGCAACCGACCTGCCCGGCTTTCTGGAGTTCGGAATTTGCCATGCTCGGCCAGATTCTGTCTTCGGGCTTGGGATTCTTGACGAGCGACCGCAAATGGAAAGCAATCGCCGTGGCGTCGTGCTTCTCGATGAGGATCTTCATCGCCAGGTAGACTTTCGCCGAGCGGACAACCTCCGACTCGATGGTGTTCACCATATCGGCCGCATCGCGGATCCACATCTTGGCAATCTTGTTGGCTTCATCGCTGTTATGATGCCAGAGATGCTGGATTCCCGGCTCGGAGGCCACCTCATCAAGCCCGATCTTCGTCAGCTTCGTTCCCAACATATCGGTTAAGGTTTTCTGGTAGATTTTGTTATAGCCCGGCGGATGCGATTTGGTCATACACCCGTGATACACGTCCACGAAGCGGTCATCCGTGCATACCAGGATGCGCTCGGTTTTCATCCTTCCAAGCACGGCAATCAACCTGACCTTCGCGAACAGGTCCTGTTCCATCTGTTCGGACACCTTCGGAGAGGAACAGAAATGCCACCTGTCTATCGTGGTGGTAAGAATCTTCCCCTGCTCGGCAAACAGCGTGTAGGGGATGTTCATGAAATCGTGGATACTGTACACCACGATGGTTGGCAGGCCTGTTTCGGCGAGCCCATAATTTCTCGGCGCACCGAAAAGCAACACCCCGTCATAACCTTGTTTCTTTAGATCGCGCATTTCGTTGAGGATGGACTCAAGTGCTCCGGGCTTCTTCTTGTCCCGCACCACGAATTCGATTCCCGGACAATTATTTTTGAGCCGGTCCAGAAGGTCCGCGTCCGATGTGGGGACAACCGAGGTGTCATCCTTGGACGGACCCCCCCCTCCGAAAACGGTGAAGATCTTCGCCCCTGACGGCGGGCCTTTGGGTACCTTCGCAGCGGCGTGGCCGCGGCTCGCGGCGACCGATGCCCCCACGGCACCAGCCGAGGTCTTCAGGAAATCACGACGCGATAATTCAGACATGTTCTTGGCCCTTTCTGTACTCTTTCTCGGAGGGGATGGGAATGGGTTCGAGGCAAGCCTGTGAAATAGACTCGCTTCCTCGCAGTCTTCATTGTACCCCGCCGAAACGCTGCGGAAAAGTACTGCCATGAGTAGGCATGGAGTTTCCGGCAACCTCAGCCCTCGGCAGGGGCGGCGACATGGGCGTAACAACCGTTGGCAAGATCCCTACACGATGAGCCGAAAAAGGGGAGCCGAAAAAGGGGAGCCGAAAAAGGGGAGCCGAAAAAGGGACCAGGTTTAATTTGTGCGCAGCACCCTCCGGGCCGTTCCGGCAAATTAAACCTGGTCCCTTTTTCGGCCTTGCAATCACTGCCGCGGGCGATAAGCTTACAGGGAAGTGTTGATTTCACAGAATTGGAGGGAGTGACCAGATGGTAAAGTACACAGGCAGATTGGCTGGCGGGGTGGTTTTGGGGCTGGTGATCGCGATGGCCGCCGGGGCCGCATCGGCCGATTCAATTCCCGCAGAGGCGATCTACGAGGTTACGGGGGTCCCCGGCGGGTTGGTAGTGCATCTCGGGGGCGGCGACGGCAAGCTGACGGCGGCTTTGCGGGCGAGCGGCCGCTATCTGGTCCACGGCCTGGATACGGACGTCGCCTGCGTCGCCAAGACGCGGGAGTTGATTCATTCCAAAGGCTTGTACGGACCGGTTTCCGCCGACCATTTCGACGGCCGGCACTTGCCGTACGTCCGCGACCTGGTGAACCTGTTGGTTGCCGGCGATCTTGGCGAGGTAACGATGGATGAGGTCCGCCGCGTGCTTGCACCGGGAGGCGTTGCATACGTTCGCCATGGCGACGGCTGGCAGAAAACGGTTAAGCCGAGGCCCGCCGAGATCGACGAGTGGTCGCACTTCCTCCACGACGGTAGCGGCAACGCGGTGGCCAACGACAAGCTGGTCGGCCCTCCGAAGCGCCTGCGCTGGGTGGCCGGGCCGCGATGGTGCCGCAGCCACGAGTTCCCCAGCAGCGTCAATGCCGTTGTCAGCGCTGGCGGGCGCGTATTTACCATCTTCGACGAAGGACCCACGGGTGTGTACCGGAAACTGCCGCAACGTTGCAAACTCATCGCGCGAGACGCGGCCAACGGCGTCCTGCTCTGGAAACTACCTATGCGCGGGTGGCAGCCCGAATTCGGCACGGGCACCGGGGGCCGATGGATGATTCATCACACGATACCTCGGCGACTGGTGGCCCAGGGCGACCGTGTCTACGTTACGCTCCGCTTCCTTGATTCACCCGTCTCCGTGCTGGACGCGGCGACCGGCGAGATTCTCACCGAGGCCCTGGAAGGCACGAAGGGCACCGACGAGATAATCCTTTCCGACGGCGTCTTGATCGTGAAGATCACGAAGAAGCGGTCGGTGGCGGCGACGGCCCGTATTGGGAAGGACTCGCTGGACGATACGCTCGCAGCCGTCGACGTCAAGACGGGCAGGCAACTCTGGCGGAAAGAAAACACCCGCGTGGTGCCGTACGCCTTGTCTGCCCAGGCCGGGCGAG
>JAUWJC010000009.1 GCA_030607895.1 Pirellulales bacterium | reverse complement strand
GCAATGTAACAAACGGATGCGTGCATTTGGGCCGTTAATAATGTCATGGCACGGTTCGCGGCACGGGAGATTGCAGGGTGGGTCGAAGTACGAGACCCACCTTCTTGTCAGTTCTTACCGCGTGGGTATCGTACCTCGACCCACCCTACAACTACTTCAGGCGCGACAACCGGTTGCGGCTTTGTGACGGCACCGCAAGCACCCGGCGTGCTAGCATCGCAAGCACTCGCATGCGAAACGGTGTACTTGACCGCTTTTTGCATCTGGACTATAATTGCCGACCCGCTTCTGGTTAGATGTAGTCTTGGTGTGCTGTGGATGTCGCACTTCTGCCCGTACGGGAGTTGACGGTGTCGCCCGATTCGTTGTTTGACGCGAAAGAGCAAGTCCGCCAGGCGATCGATATCGTCGATCTGGTTGGGGGCTATATTCAGCTTAGTCGCCAGGGCCGAATATACGTCGGCCTGTGCCCCTGGCACGACGACACCAAACCCAGCCTGCAAGTTAATCCCGAGCGGCAGTCGTTCAAGTGTTGGGTCTGCGACATCGGCGGCGATATCTTCAGCTTCATTATGCAAATGGAGGGAGTCGCATTTCCCGAAGCGCTCAAGATGCTGGCCGAGCGGGCGGGAATCCAACTGAAGCCGACGCAACAACGAAAAACGGACGGGCCGGCCGGATCGGTTGATAAGCAAACGCTCTATCGGGCGATGGCCTGGGCGGAAAGTCAGTATCACGAATGCCTTTTGCACGCTCCGGAGGCCGAGCCGGCACGCCGCTATCTCCAACAGCGAAACATACCGACTGAAATCGCCCGGCAGTTCCACCTCGGTTTCTCACCCGAGCAGCGAGGCTGGCTCCTCGGCCGGGCGGAGCAAGCCAAACAAGCCGGGCGGACCGAGTTTATCCTGAAGACGCTCGAAACGATTGGCCTGTTGGCTCGTCCCGAGGGCGGCGGGAGCGTGTACGACCGCTTTAGAGGCCGGGTGTTGTTTTCCATTCGCGACGTACAGGGCCGGCCGGTTGGCTTTGGCGGTCGGCTGCTGCCGGACTCCGGCGTTACCAGCCCGGCCAAGTACATCAATTCGCCCGAAACACCCCTGTTCTCCAAGAGCAACCTGCTCTACGGCCTGGACGTCGCCCGGCAGTCGATGCGCAAAAGCCGCACCGCGTTGGTGATGGAAGGATACACCGACTGCATCGCCGCCCATCAGTACGGCTTTGGCGACGCAGTGGCCGTGCTGGGTACCGCACTGGGCGAAGGACACATCCGGATATTGAAGCGGTTTGCCGATCGGATAGTGCTGGTGCTGGACGGCGACGAGGCCGGTCAGCGTCGGGCGAACGAGGTGCTGGAACTGTTCGTTGCCCAGCAGGTCGATTTGCGAATACTCACACTGCCGGAAGAGACCGACCCGTGCGATTTCCTCCAGGAGCACGGTGCCGAGGCGTTTGCCGATCTGCTGGCCACCAAAGCGGTTGACGCCCTGGAACATGCGTTTTCCGCGGCCACGCGGGGAGTGGACCTCGAGCGCGACGTACACCGCTCGAGCCAGGCGTTGGAGCGGCTGGTGGGGATTGTGGCCAAAGCACCCCGGCTGCGGGCGGATACTACCCGGGAGGACCGTTTCCGCGAGGAGAAGATATTGCAGCGGCTGGCGGCCAGTTTTCGCGTACCGGAAAAAGATGTTCGCGATCGGTTGACGGTTCTGCGTCGCGCATCGCGGCGCCGGGCCGCAACGGTATCAGCCTACGCACCGTCAGCCTACGCACCGCCGGCCAACGGGCCGCCGGTCGACGGGCCGCCATCGGACATGCCGCCGATGGCCGAGCCAGACGGTTCGGAACCGCCCGAAAGAGAAACGATCGATCCCTGGCAGCGGGAGTTACTGGAGCTTCTGGTTCAACATCCGGAACTTGCGTCGGCTGCCCGGGAGCAAATCAATCCGCAAGACCTGACAACCGGGCGGTGCGGGAGGATTTATGGAGCAATTTGCAGTCTATCGGAGTCGGACGTTACGCCCGCTTTCGATCGGCTGATGTTGCAGTTCGACGATGCGGCAACAAAAAACCTGCTGGTCGAACTGGACGAATCGGACCGAGTCAAGGGGATCGCAGATCCCGAGGCCCTGTTACAGGAGTTAATCAAGAGTTACCAGAAAAGGAGGGTAGACAAGCAGCACCCCGCCAACGTGGCAACGCTTCGCGAAGAAGGCTTGGACGAAAGCCAGAAAGAAAAGTTGTTTCACAAGATGCTGGGGGAGCTGCGTGCCCGACATGGCATTTCCGGACCCACGGACGGGTAAGGGTCATGGTCGGGTAGATCGAAGGCGTTCCGTTGCAAAGCGGCGGGCCGGCTTGCGATCGATTTTGTTACACCTAGCGCGCCATTGAAGGCGCGAAAGGAGTTGATCGGTGGACCATTTCGACACGGAGTTACAGGAATTGGTCGCCAAGGGCAAGTCGCAGGGCTACCTGACCTACGATGAGGTAACCAACTACTTGCCCGACGAAGCTGTCGACCCGGAAAAACTCGACAATCTGCTGATCATGCTCGACGAGTTTGGCGTCGAGTTACTCAGCGACCCCCCCGAGCCCGAGTTCTTCGAGGCTCCCGAGGCCGATTCAAACGGCCAAGACCAGGACAACCGGCCCCAGGTGGAACTGGCCGAAGGCGAGGTTCCCACCACGGAGGAAGTCCAGCTTGCCGACCCTGACGACCTACCCAAGTGGAGCAACGACCCGATCCGCATGTACCTGACCCAAATGGCCGAGATTCCCCTTTTGAAGAGGGAAGAAGAAATCTCGCTGGCGAAGAAAATCGAGGTGACGCGGAAACGGTTCCGGCGAATGGTGGTCGGCTGCAACATGGCGCTGAAGGTAACGGTCAATACGCTGACCAAGGTTCACAAGGGCGCGCTCCCATTCGATCGGACGATCAAGGTCTCGCTGACCGAGCGGCTCACCAAAGAGCAGATCCTTGCCCGAATGCCGCACAACCTGCGGACTTTGGGGCACTTAATCGAGGAGAACCAGCGGGACTTCAGCCTGCTGATCAACCGGCAAACTCCACCCGAGCGGCGGCGTGCCGCGCGGAAACGGTTCATCCGCCGCCGTCGCAAGGCGCTTACGCTGGTCGAAGAACTCAGTCTTCGCACCCGGCGCGTACAGGCCCTGATGCGGCAGATGGATGATATCTCCCAGAGAATGGACATCCTTCGTACCCGAATCCGGCACCTGGCCGACAAGCCGGCCGCCCGGGACCAGCGGGCGAATCTCCGCCGCGAGCTTCGCGACCTGATGATCCTTACGCAGGAAAGCCCTCGAGGTCTCCGCCGGCGGTGCGAGCGGATGAGACGCCAGTACCAGGATTACGAACTGGTCAAGCGGCAGCTTTCCGGCGGGAATTTGCGGCTGGTGGTCTCGATCGCCAAAAAATACCGCAATCGGGGGTTGAGCTTCCTGGACCTCATCCAGGAGGGCAACACCGGGCTGATGCGGGCGGTGGACAAGTACGAGTATCGCCGCGGATACAAGTTCTCGACTTACGCCACGTGGTGGATTCGTCAGGCAATTACCCGGGCGATAGCCGATCAGGCACGCACCATCCGCATTCCCGTCCACATGATCGACGTGCTCAGCCGTCTGAAAAATACCTCCAGAAAGCTCTTGCAAGAATTGGGCCGAGAGCCGACAACGGAGGAAACGGCCCGGGCCGCCGATCTTACCGTGGACGAGACGCAACGGGTGCTCAATATCGGCCGGCACCCGGTGAGCCTTGACCGACCGGTCGGCGAAAGCGAAGATAGTAGTTTCGGGGAATTCATTGAAGACAGTGGTATCCCCAGACCATACAAGGCAGCCACTAATGGAATGCTCCGCGATCGGATCGAGGCGCTGCTCAAGACGCTTACCTACCGGGAGCGGGAGATCATCCGGCTCCGCTACGGTTTGGGGGATGGCTATACCTACACATTGGAGGAGGTTGGCCGTATCTTCAAAGTTACCCGAGAACGAGTACGGCAAATCGAGGCCAAGGCGGTCCGCAAACTGCAACATCCCGTACGCAGCCAACAACTCGAAGGCTTTCTTGAGAAAGTCGCAAGCTAAGACAAAACCCGTCCCTCAACCCTCGGCTCTGCCGGGGGATGGAGCCCATGCAAGGCGAGTGAGTCCCCCGGCAAAGCCGGGGGCTGAGGGACTGCCCATGAAAATCGCCAGCCCCGCGGCTCTTTGGAACGAGGCGCACGCTGACGCGAGTCGTCAAGCCGCCGGTCGAAAGGCCGGCGGCTTTTTTCATTCCCATGTTCCCTTGTATGCACCCCCAGCCAAAAATGCCTTCCCAAACCAACGTAACCACCGAAGCGCTGCGCACCTTGCATCGAATCCACCGGCAGCTTTCCGACTTAAGGCAACGGTTGCGGCGCGGCCCAAACCTGCTCCGCGCACACCAGGCGAACGTCGCCAACCGTGAGGCTGAGTTGGCCAAGGTCCAGGACGAAACAAAGGCCGTCCGCATGGCGGCCGACCGAAAGCAAGATCAACTCAAAGACGGTGAAACCAGAATAGCGAAGCTCCAACAACAACTAAACGGAGCGAGCAGCAACCGCGAGTATCAAACACTGAAGGAGCAAATTGTCGCCATCGAGATGACCAACAGCGTGCTGACCGACGAGATCCTGGAAGGGCTGGAGAAAATCGACCAGTTCAAGGAGAAACTTGCCCAGTCAGAAGCGACCGCCGTCAAGGCCCACCAATTGGCCGAAAAGGCCGAAAAGGAAATCAGCCAACAGGAGCCGCTCATCCGGGCGGACATCCAACGGCTGGAAGCGGAACTCACGGAGGCGGAAGCCGGTTTGCCCGGCGACTTCCGCATACTGTATCAACGCGTGGTCCGCGCCAAGGGCGAAGATGCCCTGGCCGCGGTCCAGGGTGAGTTCTGCGGCGGCTGTAACCAGCATATCCCCATCAACATGGTCAACGACTTGATGCTCTCCCGACCAATCTTCTGTAAATCCTGCGGCCGGCTGCTCTATCTGCCCGAAAACCACTCGCGAGGCTAATTGTCAATAGAAGTGGGGCGGTCGGGCAACAAGCTTTTGATCCGCTTTTGTTTGTCTTCGAGTTCAGCAACGCGGCGGAAGTCCTTTCGGGCCCGGGCACCGGAAAGAGCTACTCGGACCGCCTTGTCGGCCGCACGATAGTGCTTGGCTGCCATCGCCGCGGACAGCAGCTTTTCGCATTCATCCACCAACTCTTCCCTGTAGGATACCCCATCTTTCGATCGATACGCCCTCCAGAGCTTTTCCGCCTTCATGCCCAGGGCGTCGATCGAGTAGCTCCGCTGCATTTCCTCGATAGCCTTGGATATCTCATACGGATCTCCCACCTTTACCGCCATGTCCACTGCATGCCGGTAGAGAATGAATTGCTCGGCCGGGTCACGGTTGGCCTTGGCGGCCGCCGCGAGGAGTTTGTCGACCCCTGCTTGCCGGTTCCTCGTCTTCTTGACACCACCGATGAATTCACCGATCTTTTTCTCGGCCTTCTCCAGCGCATCCCGATCGGGGATCGGCAGCTTTTTCTCTTCTTTCACGGGACCGTCCCATTTCTCGACCGGCCTACCATCACGCCCCTCTGCAGGCTCTAATAAGTCGGAAAACTTGCCCGTCGTTGGTTGGTGCGAGCGGATTTCCCCAGCCAGTTTCAGTTCGGGCATCAACTCCTTGCCCTGCTTGCCAGACCGCTTGAGGCGGCGGCTGGCTTCCTCGCGATCACCCCGGTGGTCGACGGCCAAGAACGCACCGATGGCAAGCTCCGTGGGGACATTCCCCTCAAGCAACTCCACCCGCTCAGCCAACGCCACGGCCAACTCCCACGGCAGTTCTTTCGGCGGTTCGTTTTCGTCTATGACGCAAGACAAGTTCTGTCCTCGCCAGTGGATAGTAAGCTCGTTGCCCTCCACCTCGACCACACTGCCGATTAGCGTACCGTCCAACTCGAGTTCAATTCCTTCCCGAAGATGGTCGGTTGCCGAGCGGACCGCCTTCCAGAAGTTCTCGTGCGCCTCCAGTAACATCTGCACCCGTGCAGCTTCCTGGAGTTCGCCACGCGACTTGGGGATATTCTTGGCCGCTTGCATGAAATCTCGGGCCGTCGCGAGTTCACGAACAGCTATGGCATCCCGGGCTCTGTTCAACATGCCGGATAGCTCACTCGTTGTGCCCAACGGTGTGGAAGACACCTCTGATTCTTCGGGCTTCTTGCCGCCTGGGCCGGTTCCCGGCTTCCTGTTTGGTGCCGATTCCGACGGCGTCTTCGGTGCTTGTTTCGACGGATCCAGGTTCCCGTTTTCTTGACTGGCCGACCCTTGCCAACCGCTGCCGGAACGCAAAACCGCTATGCTTCCAATGCAGATAGCCAGTGCCATTGCGATGGCCGCCACTGCTTTCCAACGCTGTCTATTGGGCCGGCGCCGTCGAGCTACAGGCGAATCCGGTCGTATAGTCACCGGCGTTTCTCTAAGCTGGCGCGGTGCTGAAACGGCCAGCGGCGCCGGCGTTGTTGCCGCAGGCTGGACCGCACCGAGCGAGGACGGCGGAGAAACACTCGGTTGTCCGGTATGTGGCGGTGGCGGCGGTGAGAGTATCGTCGGCTCGCGGTGGACTGCTCCCGTTGTCGACCCGGTTCGCTCTCTCTCGATCGAGGCAAGCTCCACACGCCACTGCCGATCGTATTGCTTCCGCCTTTCGAGATTCAGCAAGCAGACCCGGGCCGCGGCAATCTCGTTGAGAATCTTCTGCGATTGCGCGGAGCGTTGCCCTGTTTGGAACGTCCGCACGTGAGACATCCGTTGATCCGCCGCACTGGAAACTACGTCTGGATCCGACTCAAACAGGTCGATTCCCAGCAAGCGGTAGTGGTTTGGAGGCTGGTCCTTCGGTGAGATACTCAGCCATTTATGGTAGGGATCGAATGGTTCGTGCATTGCTTGTAGTACCTCAGAACCTGCACAGCAGGCGTACTATGCGTCGCCAGCATGGAACCCATCAAGTCGACCGGGCTGATTTTACGACTACGATACTAGCACAAGCAACCCAGAATGACAAGTGGGCCGTCGCACGATTGCTCCATCTGCCCGAAAACTACTCGCGGGGAAGATGATCGACTCCACCGACGCGCGAGTGGCTGACCTGACAACTGACCACTGACCACTGACCACTGACAACTGACAACTGACAACTGACAACTGACCACTGACAACTACGGCGACCAGTCGTCGGGCAGGATGACGCCTCGGGGGACCACGACGATGCCGTCGCGGATCATCCCGTGCTCGGTCTCCTCGGTCGAGGTGAGACCTTTCTCGTTCTTGATTCGCACGTGCCGGCCGATGTGGCAGTTCTTGTCGATAATGGCGCCCTCGACAATCGCCCCGGCGCCTATGCCCAACGGCGGTTGGCTCTTCGAGTGGTCGTCGGCCAACTCGTCGGGCGCCTGGTAGAAGTCGTTGCCCATCAGAATCGAGTTGCGAATCACCACGTCGCGGCCGATCAAACAGCGCAGCCCGATCACGCTGTTCTCGATGACGGCCCCCTCGCCGATGATGCAACCGTCGGCAATCAGGCTCCCGCGGACCGTCGCGCCTTCCATGCGCGAGGGCGGCAGGAACCGGGCCCGGGAGTATATTGGGGCCTGGGCCGACGCCAGGTCGAAGGGCGGGTCGTGGGCGGCCAGCTTGAGGTTCGCGTCGAAAAACGACCTGATCGTACCGATGTCTTCCCAATAGCCGTCGAACAAGTGGACCTGCACGTGACGCGTGCGGATCGAGGCGGGAAATATCTCCCGGCCGAAGTCCTGGTAGTCGGTCTTGTCAAGCACCTCGACCAGCGTGTCGCGGTTGAACAGGTAAATACCCATGCTGGCCAGCAGGTCGCGACCCCGGCTGGCTATACCCCGTGCATCGAGCCAGTCGGGCTCGGTACGGACCATTGCAAGCTCTTCCTCCGTCTTCGGCTTCTCCAAAAAGCCGACCACGCGGCCGCTGTCGTCCAGCCGCATGATACCCAGGCCCGATGCGTGCTGGGTAGCCACCGGCACGGCCGAGATGGTCACGTCGGCGCCGGACTGCCGGTGCGTCCGGATCATCGCCTCGAAATTCATCCGGTAGAGTTGATCGCCGGAGAGAATCAACACCTGTTCGATGCCCGGCTGTTGGATCGCGCGAAGGTTCTGCCGCACCGCGTCGGCCGTGCCCTGATACCAGTCGGTGCTGGAAATCGTCTGCTGGGCCGCCAGAATCTCCACGAAACCGCGGTGGAACGAATCGAAACTGTAGGTGCTGCGGATGTGGCGGTGCAGACTGACCGAATTGAACTGGGTCAACACGTATATCCGGTTCAACCCGCTGTTGATGCAGTTCGACAGCGGAATATCGATCAGCCGATACTTGCCCGCCATCGGCACGGCCGGTTTCGAGCGAAACCTGGTCAACGGGTAGAGGCGTGTTCCGCGTCCCCCGCCAAGCACCAGCGTCACAATGTTTTTCATGATGGCAACCCTCTTCTCCATCGTAGTGGAAGCAGGCCGCGCATGGAATCGGTCCGGCTTCGCTCGTTCGTAGTCACCGCATTCATGCGGTCTTTCCGGGCATCCACCCGGGTGGACCCGATGAATCGGGTCACTACAAACAGGTTGGGGCAACATTTACGGTTTTTCAGCCGCAAATTATCAATCGGACGCCGTCTCAAACGCCACAACTGCCGGGTCCATCATAATTCTCATTTCATGCAGAACCCCCAAATAACCCTCTTTGCTTGTTTTATCAAGCTGCGCGGTACTGTGGACGATACTGGGCACAACGGATGGTCGGATTGGCGCCTGCAGAAAGTCTCCCCTCTCCCTTTGGGAGAGGGGCCGGGGGTGAGGGTTGAAAAGGACTTGCTCTGACGCGCCCTCACCCTAACCCTCTCCCAAAGAGAGAGGGGACCAAAATCACTTAATATTGCCCCAATTCGCACGGATGTGAAACCATGAAGTATCTGCTGGCTATCGTGTTGGTGCTGACGTCTCTGTGCGCGGCGCCCCTACCCGCCAACGAACCTACAACGGACGAGGCCTTCGGCGACCAACTGAACAATCTGGAGGCGCAAGCGCGGGCGTTGCACGCCGAGGTCGAATGGCTCCGCAACAACCCGATTCGTTTGCCCCAGGTAATGACGACGCCGACGAGCATGTTGGAGCCGGCCGCCCCGCCCATCGACGTGCAGGCGACCGGGCCGCTGTCGGAGGAGCATTACTTCAGCCTCGACGCACTCCGAGCGGAAATGAGGAAGTTGGCCTGGACCAAAGGCGACTTCCGAATCGTGCCTTACGGCATCCTCTGGGGTAACTCGGCCTACCAGACGGAGCGGACCAACCCGGGTTCGTACACCTTGTACGTCTTTTCGCCCGACACACAGGGCGAGGACGAGTTCGTTGCCGACGGCAGAAACACACGACTGGGTATAGACATTGCCGGTCCGCGGCTTTGGGCATTCGCTTGCGCAAAAAGCGGCGGCCGGATCGAAATCGACTTCCAGGGCAATTTCGCGGGAACGGAAAACAAGGGCGGGCTCCTGTTGCGTCATGCCTACTGGGAAATCAAAAACGAAGATTTCCGCCTGCTGGCCGGACAGACCTGGGACGTCGTCGCCCCAGTGAACCCGGGCACTATCATGTACTCGGTCTGTTGGGCCGGCGGCAATATCGGCTATCGTCGCGCACAGCTTCGATATGAACGATACTGGAGACCGTCCGATACATTCATGCTGACCGCCCAGACTTCGCTAAACAGCAACATCGTCAGCGATCATGTGAACATTGTGGGCAGGGGTCCCGCCAGTTGGCCGTTGGTTGAAGGCCGGCTGGCCGCGGCACTCGGTCCCCGCGACGGCCACATCAAGCCGATCCAGTTCGGCGTATCCGCCCATATTGGCGAGCAGATATACGACCTGCCCGCCAACCCGGCCGCCGGACTACCAGCCGTCGACGACCTCGCCCGCCGCACCTGGTCGTTCAACTTCGACATGGTCTTCCCCATCACCGAGCGGCTGGGTGTGAAGGGCGAGTTCTTCACTGGCGAGAATATCTCGACGTTCCTCGGAGGCATTCTCCAGGGAGTGAACCTCGACACGCGAAAAACCATCCGCACCACCGGGGGATGGGTCAGCATGTGGTACGACCTGGCCGACGATTGGCAAACCAACGTCGGTTACGGACTCGACGACCCCTTCAACCAGGACCTGGTCACCGTGCCCGGCGGGGCGGGCGCAATGCGCTCCTACAACCAGTTTATCTTCGCAAACGTGATCTACAACGTGACCGACAAGTTCACCATGGGCCTGGAGGTCAGTTCGTGGGAGACGCACTACACAACGCTACGGCCGGGCGAAGCGGTGCGATTCGAGTACATGGGCAAGTACGCCTTCTGATATTGCCGCTTGCGGCTTCGCATTTCCACTTTCCGGCTTGACAACTGGACCATATCGGGGTCAAATGATATAATAAAAGGTGCTGATCGGGCCAGATCAGTGTCGGGCAAGATGCGCGCAATGGCACGTCGCCGATAGGAGGACGACATGATTCGGCACAATATCTCTTCAAACCGCCACCAGGTCTCGTTTAGCCGCCGCCAGGTCCCGTTTAGCCGCCGCGGCCACGCGGCGACACCCCCGGCGTGGCCGCCGGGGCTAAACCACACTCGGTTGCGGCCGCGAGCAGCAGCACGCGGCTTCACGCTGATCGAAATGCTCGTGGCCACCACGCTCACGCTTATCATGATGGCCGCGCTGGTGACCATCTTCGGAATGGTCGGCGATAGCGTCAGCAATTCCCGCGCAACGCTCGAAATGTCCGAGCGGCTCCGCGCGGCCGAGGCCACCCTCCAGCGCGACCTGTCCGGCATCACCGTCACAATGCACCCACCCCGCCGACCCGAAGCAAACGAAGGGTATTTTGAATATATCGAGGGACCGATCGGAGTGGTTGCCGGGGCCGATCCGGAACCGGTCAACAGCGACCTTGCCGCACCCAACAACGCCGACACAACCGTCGGCGACTTCGACGACATACTCATGTTCACCACCCGCAGCCGCGATACGCCGTTTGTCGGCAAATGCGGCGCCAACACTGTTGAGTCGCAGGTGGCCGAGATCGCCTGGTTCGTCCGCGGCCGCACCCTCTATCGCCGAGTGTTGTTGGTGGCGCCGCAAGTGCTTTCTAGTCTGGACACCAACAGCGATGGAGTGCTCGATTCCAGCAATGACTTCGGAGGCAATGGTTTTTTCTATGAATGCGACATTTCAGCCAGACCGGAGACTTACGGTGGAGGTGAGACCGGATGGGTGCCGAACAGCTTGGCTGACCTGACCAAGCGCGAGAACCGCTTTGCACATCGAGTCCATGCAACGCTTGACCAATTTCCATACGACGCCCGCCGCTGGGGCCAATTGGGATTGCCCACACTCCGCGAATGTTCGTCGTCGGCTTGGATGAGTTGGACGAATGTTGCCGCTGCGCCCGGCGTGACTGCGGAAACGCAAATCGACCTGTGGAACGATCCGCATCCGTGGACGGAAGTTGAGAAGGTAACCGGTACGTTGCTGAATTACCAGGGAACGCGCGTCGCCGAAGACGTGATCCTTACCAACGTCATCGGGTTCGACGTAAAGGCGTGGGATTCTGATGCCCCGATGCTCCGGGGAGTGAACGACAACAACACTCCGTCGAACCTTGCGGATGATACAGTCTTTGCCGACGTAGTGGTAATCCCCGGCGATCCCGGTTATGAACTCGCATTGGCCCATCTGGTGGAAGAACTGAGTAAGCTACCCGCAAGTCAGAACCAGGACTACTTGCCGATCGGCTACGGTGCCTATGTCGATTTGTGCTATGCACGTGGTAACATCACCACCAGCTTCGCCGGCCCCGGCGAGGCTAAATCGCAACTCGATAACGGATTGGGCTGGACCTACGACACTTGGTCGTTCCACTACGAGCATGACGGGGTCGATACGGACGTGGACACTCCTGCCCTTATCGACGAAGGGACCGACGGGTTCGACAACGACGGCGGCGGGATCGTTGACGACGCGGACGAGCGGGAGACATCCGCGCCGTATCCGGTGCCGTTGCGGGGGATTCAGGTCAAAATTCGTGTCTTCGAGCCCGACAGCCGGCAAATCCGCGAGGTGACCGTCCGGCAGGACTTCTTGCCGAAGTAGCGGTATTAGGCCCAACGGGCCGCGCTATCATAGCCCGGGGCGCAGCCCTGGGGCTGCCGCGGAGCGACCAATCCGGAAGGCCCAACGGGCCGCGCTAAAGTGGTTAGCGCGCCCCGTTGGGGCTCCCGGCGTTGTGAAAACCGCGTACCCGGGGCTGCGCCCCGGGCTATGATAGCACGGCCCGTTGGGCCTGAAATCACGAAACAAAACTACTCGTAATCGCCCGCTTCCAGCGGTCTGCTCCAATCGCTGATTGGCGTCGTTTTGCCGGCCTCCTTGATTTGGCTGCCGTTGGGGGTCATCAGCAGGGCGTACACCAGGTAGTCGATGTCTTCGCGCAGGAACGTCTGGCGCCCGTCGCAAAACGTAACAACCACCCCGCCCGGATGATCGCTGGAAGGCCGAGCGTAGTGAATCCTTTTGTCCGCATCAACAGACAATACGTCCGTGTCTTTATCACGATTGATTTCGTACGGCGGGCCGGGCGTCAGCGGTGTGGTCGTGGCATTATACCACCAGATGAATCCGCCGTAGGTTTCTGTTGTAGCATTAGCATCCCAGCTCCAGGCCTGAAGGTTCTCCGAAAGCATAAGCGTCGAGCCAGTGCCGTCCTTGATGTCGGACGCCGTGCAGCGGGCCTGCGGATAGGGTTGCTTGGATGTGTCGGCGTTTGAGCGCGGGTAGTTGAAGTGATCGTGGAAGACGCCGTTTGCCGGCCAGTCAGGCGGGTAGGTGTCAGCCGGCGTGGGGTTGTCGGCCAGCCCGCAGTTGGCCACGTAGCTAAGCGGGCCAGACTCACTATCATGGTCGTGATCGTTGGGACAGACCAGCACGTCAAGGTGAACGACGGGTGTGGATCCCTCCTGCCACATGCGCCACAAATCCGTTCGACCCAGGTGAGGAAACAACATAGTCACCCAACTGCCAGAGATGTCGTCATCTGGATTGGTAGGGTGCTTCCAAACCAGATTAACATACCCCGGAAACCTCTGCTTGGCCGTTTCGTATCCGATGACGGCCAGGCCGAGTTGTTTTTGGTTGTTGATACACTGGGTGCGTCGGGCGGCTTCGCGGGCGGCTTGCACGGCGGGCAGCAACAGGGCCACCAGCAGGCCGATGATGACGATCACCACCAACAACTCGACCAGCGTGAACCCGATCCGGTTTCGATCGGTCATCTTCCGTACCTCTTGCTCTTCCCGAAATGGACGCTCACCCTCAATTGTTATTCTCTCAACAAACGAGAGAAAACGCCAGCCTTGTTGGCAGGAAACCACCCGGTGGGCCACATCGCCCGCCCCCCGTCCGAACTGGATTTGGGCGCTACGGCCATTTATTTCTGCCAAATCTCGGAATTTCGGGCAAAAAGGCTGGAAATATCCGGCCGGATTTGAGAGAATGCTGATAGGGCAAGGAGCTTACTCCTACGGAACGGATGGAGGTGCGCTATGAATCGACGCAAACGAAGAGCTTTCACACTCGTCGAACTGCTGGTGGTCATCACAATCATCGGGATGTTGATGGCCCTGTTGCTGCCCGCCGTGCAAGCCGCCCGGGAAACGGCACGCCGGGCAACCTGCATGAACAACCAGAAGCAACTCAGCCTGGCACTGCTCAATTACGAGTCAAGCCGCAGAGCATTTCCGGGGTACGAGTCGACGGTAGCCACCAACCAAGTCTGTTGGATTGTACCACTGTTTCCCTACATCGAGCGTAACGATCTGTGGGACAAGTGGAGCGAGGGCACCCAATACAAGGTCTACTTAAGGCTCTTGGTCTGCCCAAGCGACCCGCCCGAACAGACCTCGGCCGGCTCGACGCCCTTGGCATACGTAGTCAACGCCGGGTTGACCGATGTTACCCCTACCGCTGCCAATTTGAATAAGTACACTACTAGCAATGTTGACGAACGGCTCGTTACTGCCACTGCGGAACTTGGTGGCGGGGCAACCCCGCGCAAGGCATGTAACGGCGTGTGCCATTATCAGTTGAAGTATCCCGACGTATCGCGGAAAGGCCTCAGAGTATCGTTGAATTACATCAGCGGCCACGACGGCGCCCATGCAACGTTGCTTCTGTCGGAGCGGCTGCGGACCGAGGCCACCAACGTTTCCTGGGCGAATGCCTACTGGGCGGTTAACCCGGAAGGTTTCACGACGCCAGAATCACCGGAGAACTACTGGGGCTTCTGCTGGGCGTGGGCAGACGCCACGGGCGATAACAGCATGGCCAACAGAAAGCTTACCGATCACGTCTCGTCGAATCACGGGGGTGGCGTGGTTGCGTCGTTTTGCGATGGCCATCAGTACTTCCTCGCCGACGACATCCACTACCGAGTCTATCAGCACCTGATGACGCCCAGTAGCAGCGCGGCCTGCAAACAGGCTTACGACTATCCTAGCACCGACAGCGGCATCAACGTGTTGGGCGTGCTGGACGACGCGGAGTTCTAAGCGCTGCTGGGCCATCGGTTACAAAGCCGCGACCGGTGGTCGCGGTGTCCTCACCGTGGGTGTCGTTGCGCGACTCGACTTGCCCCGTGTCACAAAGTACTCGTCTCGCTCCGCGAGACGCAGTTGCATCACGCGGAGCGTGATGAGTACTTTAGTTGCGCCTACTACCCATGCTTGCCCGTGCGGTTGATTCGCGCGTACAGATCGTCGACAACCCAGTGGCAGACGCAGAGGTGAATGCTTTCGGTCATTGCCATGTCGTCCAGTGCGACGTGCAGGCCGGCCGTTTGGATTTGCTTTAGCCGGCCGCCGTCGAAGCCGGTCATTCCGAAGGTGATCAGCCCGTTGGCGTTTGCCCACTCGACGGCGGCCAGGATATTCGGGCTATTTCCGGAGCCGCTGATGGCGACGGCCAAATCGCCGGCGGTGCCGTAGTGCATCAGTTGCTCGACGAAGATCCGGTCGTAACCCAGGTCGTTTCCCAGCGCGGTAATCCAACCGGTGTTGTCGGTAAGGCTCATCACCTTTAGTCGTTTGGCCTTGTCGCGAGAAACGGTTTCCTGGAGGCAGTTCTTTCCGAGGTCTTCGGCCAGGTGCGAGGCGGTGGTGGCCGAGCCGCCGTTTCCGAAGAAGAAGACCGAGCGGCCGCCGTCCCAGGCGTCGTGGATCAAATCGGCCAGGCGGCGGACTGCCTCCCGGTCCACTCGATCGAGTTCGGCTTGCAGGCGGTCGAGATAGTCGTCAACGTTCAGGTCAATTCCCAGCATGTGATTTGGTTCCATTTTGGGATGGAGTTATCAGTTATCAGTTATCAGTTATCAGTTATCAGTTATCAGCCTGAAAACTCGCAGGAGCCGCTGTTTCCAAGCTCTGACAACTGACAACTGATGACTGACAACTTCGTCACAAACCTGCAGTTCTTGCCCGTGCTGAGTATATGTATCAACCCACGGTTTTGCCGAGCAACCCTACCGCCGCGGCGGCCACCTGGCGCGTGGCGGTTGGGGCAAAGGGCGGCAAGTCGATGATCTTGGGCACGACTTTCGCCGCATACTCTCCCGCCTTGTGGGCGTTCGGATCGGGTAGATAGCCGATAATGTCGTCGGCATAACCCACCGCCAACGTATTCGGCAAGGGCGAATCGCGCCGGATGGCCAACCCGTAGTAACTGTACAACTCCGAGGGATGGAACATCAGCCCCAACTCCCCAATCCGCATGGCGGTAAGCGGAATCGGAAAGTGTGTCCGGCTCAAATCGTATTTCGCCGCACTCTTGTACCAGTCTTCGGCGAATCGGGTGTCGACGAATCCGCCACCCGGCTTGGCCGGGTCCTTCTTGTACGCGGCCAGCCACTGCTTGAAAAGCTCGATGTTCAAGGGCAGCATGAACTGCTCGGTCTCGACCCGGAGCCCGTCGACCTTCACCCGCTTGCCCCCGGCGATCGCCTGTTCGATGGCCGCAAACACGGGCTGGGCCGTGCGCTCGGCCGCCCCGATCCAGTGCTTGCCGTCGCCGGCATTCACGTCTCCGCAGTGACCCTGCAAGAACGAAGGGCGGATATTCAGCTTTTGGCGAACCAGTTCATCGACGATACCCGGCCAGTCGGGCCCGGCGTTGCCGTCCCGGTAACAGACCGGGTGAGCCGAGAAGTTGTACCAGAGCAGGTCACGATTTTCACCCTGCCGCTGGAAGTGAGCCACGTGGACCATCGTGTCCAGCCAGCGGTCGGCGTCGGTCGAGTCCTTGGTGAACTGCTCGTCGGTTTTCCAGGTTTTCGTGGTGCGGTTGTTGCTTGCGCCGGGGGCACGGCCCTTTCCCACGTAAAGCTCGGCTGGAGCCAGGTCGGCCTTGGCAAGCTCGACGGCCCGGACGATCTTTTTCTCGACCGACGCCATGTACTCCGGCGAAATCGCGCCCCACTGGCGAAAATACCGAAAGGTGGGCATGGCGTGCGTGTGCGTGGCACACAAGCGGACGTGCGACGCGGGAATGCCCGTCTGCTTGGATATCTGCTGCTGCACGCGGCCGGTCATCTCGCGCGATACGCCGCAAATATCCAGCGAAACTATTGCCGCCCGCGTCGGTCCGACCCCGACGACAAGTGCTCGGGCAGCGGTTGGGCGTCGAATGCCGGTGATTCGTCGTTCCTTTCCCGGCGCGCGGTGGAACCCGGCCAGTTCGATTCCCAGCGGGGGCGTGGTATCGACGATGCCTTGTCCGGCCAGAAGCGCCGTGTTGCCGGTTGCACCGCAACTTGGCCGCGTGCCGAGCCCCAGTCCGGTCGCCACTGCCGCGGCAAGGAACTCGCGCCGGCGGAAATACTCATTGAGCGTGTGTGTCATTTTTCCGTTTTCCTTCTGTCCGGCCGTTGTATTATACTGCTCGCGGTCAATAATTGCGGTTTTGTGACGAAGTTATCAGTTGTCAGTTATCAGTTGTCAGAGCTTGGAAACAACGACTCTGGCAAGTCTTCAGACTGACTACTGACTACTGACAACTGACAACTTAATCCGAAAACCTCAATTCTTGACCGCGTTGAGTATAGGAGTGCTTCCACCACCGCCATGATAGCGTGGCGCCGGCCGGTCGCACAAGTAGGCCGTTACGAATACAAGTCTTGCGCAAAATGGCAAAGACTGTTGTGAATTAAGACGGCCCGGCTCCGAAACTCCTGTATGGTTCCCGACCTGCCGGACCGGCTTACGTCGGCTCGCAGGGCAACTGGCGGGGATAGGGCGGCACGGCCGTCGATGGAAGCGGTTGGCGGTATGTCTGGGACCAGGCTTGACGCTCTTCTTCGCTGGCGTAGTAGCGAAGCCAGATGTCCGGGTCGCCGCCGTCACCGGCACAGTCCCAGTGCAGATAGTTGCGGATCAAGTCGATATTCTTTTCCCGCGCGGGCAGAATGTCGCGGTAGATTACACAGTACAACTGGCGGTCGGAGAGGTGATCGGTGAAGTCCAGCACGATTCGTCTCTCGAACAGCTTCCGGATCACGTCCCAGAGGATGTCGTGCAGGTCCTGGTCGCCAAGCACATTGGGGCGGGGCGGTCTTAGCTCCGGGTCGAACCAGCGGTAGATGGGCAGCACCGGGGCTTGTTCCCAGGCCAGCATCGAGGCCAGAAACTCGTTCTCCACGGCAAGCGGTAAGTGCTGCACGTTGATCCGGCTGATCGATTCGTCGTAGAAGGGCTCCAACTCGTCGCGGAGTTCGGCGTTGCGCAACAGTTCCTCTACTTCGCCAGGTCGCGGATACGAACGGTCGACCATCGGAACAACCCTTGCCTTGGAACTCGAAGCCCTTGCCCAGGAACTCAGAGTCAGTCCCTACTCTCTCGGAAAAAGCCCTGCCTCAAACTTCGACTTTAACAAGAATCTCTGGAAATTGGAAGTGTTTTCTTCGGCCGGCCGAGAGGAATTGCAAACGGCGTGCAACAAGACCGTCACGACCACCAGGGTCGGGAGCGCGCAGCCTGCATAATCAGAAAAAATCGCCAAAGGGAGCGAACAGTCACCGGACCGGCCGAGAAGGCCGCAAGCCCAGGCGCTCGCGGAGAAAGACCCAGTACTTCATCGGGCCAAGGGGCATCGCTTGGAGCCAGGTTCGCTGCTCGGGTGGCTTGGACTCGCCCAGCAGTTGGATCAGGTCGGTCAGCACGGTGTCGTTGCTGCCGTAGTATGAATGGCCAAGCAGGCTGGTGTCGACCGCCGAGACGTCGATCGTGTCGATACCCGGCACCACAACCACGTTCTCGCCCGACTCGCCAGCGCGTGGATACCCGTGAACCTGCTTCGACGCGGCCAGGGCCTCGTCGTTCGACGATGCGTAGAGTGTTACCCGGCGGGCGGTTGAACTTCAAGTCGTGGGCAAGCTGCGCGGTTCGCCGCGCGGCCTTCTCGAAGGTAACGTTGTAGCCATGCACAAACACGAACGCCTCTCGCCGGACCGAACCTTCCACGCAACTGCTCAGGTCTCTGAAAAACTCGTCGGCCGGCTTCTGCTCGACGCCGAGCAGAACGACGTGACGCTCGGGGTCTTCGCCCGGATTATTCATGGGGACCGGCGGTGACGACGAAACGGTCTGTATTTACGGGACCTGGGAACTCTCCCCTCGGAGGCACTACGTAGTTCAGTGATTCTCGGATTTTTTTCATAATTTATGGAATTCTTGCCCCTCTTGGGTATC
>JAUWJC010000505.1 GCA_030607895.1 Pirellulales bacterium | reverse complement strand
GGCCCGGCGGGGGCGCCCCATAAACAAACCCTGGTCCCTTTTGCGGCGCCGGAAGGCCGGCGCCCGGCCCGGGGGAGCGGCCCCGCGGGCCGCGGCAGCCCGGCAAGCATCTCGGCAACCGACTTGAATCGCTTGGCCGGGTCCTTCTGAAGTGCCCGGGCGACCACGCTTCGATACGGTTCGGCCAGCATCGAGACATCCGGCTCGGCCGTCAGGTGTTTCATCAGCACTTCGCCCACGCTTTCGCCCTCGAACGGTACGCGGCCGGTGAGTAGTTCGTAGAGGATTATGCCGAGCGCGTAGATATCGATTTCCTTACCGTAGCGTCCGTTCGCAACCTCGGGCGCCATGTAGTGGACGGTTCCCACGCTCTCGGTCTGACCGCTGCGTCGGCTGCACGAGACGAATTTCGAGAGGCCGTAATCACCGATCTTCACCAGGCCCTCGTCGGAGAAGATATTGCCCGGCTTCAAGTCGCGATGCACGATACCGTGATCGTGCAGATAGGCCACGCCGGCGCCGATGCCATGGAACCACGCGAGCGTTTCTTCGACGGGCAGTCCGTTTGGATGCGCGGCGACTACTTCTTCGAGAGAATCGCCGGCCACGTGCTCCATGACCACCCAGTGGTCGGATTGTGTATCCTGGCGGATATCGAAAATGGACAGCAGATTGGGGTGCTTGAGGTTCAAGCACTGTTTGATTCCACGGAGTTCGACGTCGAGGTTGCGGCGGATCAGCTTCAGAGCGACTTCCTTGCCGGCGTCGCTGATTGCGTAGTAGACCTCGCCGAACCCGCCGTGCCCGATGCCCCGCTTGAGCGTGTACCCATCGAGGGGCCGGGCCCCGCCGGCATAGGCGAATCGTCCACCCGGTTCGGATCCCGAGCGCGACCCACCCGGCTCGGTTGGGCGAAGGCTAGGCAATTTTTCGTCAGACTGTTCCACGGCAGCCACCGGGAATAGTGGTTAGTTATCAGTTGTCAGTTGTCAGTTATCAGTTGTCAGGTCAGCAGGTAGTTTACGCCCGGGGATGAGCGCAGTGAATCCCTGGGAACAAGAACTGACAACTGATAACTGATAACTGACAACTTCTCATATCGCCTCCAGGTTCATTGAAAACCGCCAACCGACGATCCGCGAACTCCGAGTAATGCGTCCCCGGCCGGGTTGCTTGACGTTGTCGATCTCCAGGCTTTTTGGGCCGCGGCAATACAGCTCATCGTCGTGACGGTAGAGGATCACCTCCTCCGGCCACTGCCGGCATACAACGTGGCTGTGCTGTTTGGGGCCGAGCACGCACGAGTCGGCCATCAAAAGCACCGCGTCAACCGATGGCTGCGTGCGGTGCCGGCTGACGAAATCGAGCCGCGCCGTGGCACTCAAAGCGTGCGGCCGGCGGAACACAAGCCCCACGGACGAGCCTAACTGTATCCGGCTTCCGTCGTCAAGCGAAGCCACCTGCCGAACCGGCCGGCCATCGACGCGGACTTCCCTAATCGCCTCGATCAGGTAGCCCTCGCCGTCGCGGCGGATTCGGGCGTGCCGGCTGGACAGGTCGCCCAGGATTGGCACGTCGACCGGCTCCTGCCGCGTCGGCTGCCCAAGCGTGACGACATCGCCCAGGCAGACCCAGTACCCCCCTACCGCGTCCACCCAGAGCAAAAACCTCTCGGCTTTCCGTGTGGAAAAGTCGTCCATCGCGCTGTGTTCCCGAAAACCGGTTGCCAGCTTGAACATGGTATAGGGGCCAGGGGCCAGGGGCCAGGGGTCAGTTATCAGTTGGCAGTGGCCAGAATGCTTGTCTGGCCCCGTAACCGTTCACGGAATTATCTCGGCCACGGATGAAACACGGATGAAACACGGATTGAGGGGCCGGATTTCGAGTGCCGCCTCATTCGTCCGATCAGGATATCAAGATGCATCAAAACACCCTCCTCCTTTTCTTTATCCGTGTTTCATCCGTGTTTCATCCGTGGCCTGATTCCATCGTGCCAGTGAAAGCCGTGAACAGTTACCTAATCCCTGGCCCCTGACCCCTGCTTCTCACTCGCTTGCCGCCAGCGATTCGGTCTTGGGGCCGTTCTCACCGAAGTACTCCGATATCTTTTCCTCGATGTTTGCCGGAGCAACTTGGTCCAGGGGGATTTCGTCCTGGAAATAGCCCTCCGCGTTGACCAGCCGCTCGGCCACGTCGAGCCGGGTACGCAACTCGCCGATCAACTCCTTGACGCGTCCCAGCCGACTGTCGTCGAAATTGTAGTTGCTCGTGGTCTGCGCCGCGGCAACCATCTGGAGCCGGGCTTCCAGGTTCTCCACGTCGACCAGCAACTGACGCCGGGCGGCCAGCATCCCTTCGAGCTTCTGCCGGGCGGCTTCCAGGCTCCTTTGCCGGGCGGCGTGAATCTCCTGGAAACTACCCAACGTGGCTTCGCCCGTCTTGTACCGCTCGAAACGATTCGCCAGGTCAACCTTGACCCGCTCGGCCGTGTACTTCCGGCCCGCGTAGTCGAAGGACTTCTCGCCCGTCGATAAATCGGTCCGCAGCCGCAGCAATTCGTCCTTCTCCTTGCCCAGGCGACTTTCGGACTTGGCGATCTGCTCCTCCAGTCGGGCGACCTCTACCTCTTCCTTGGCGATTACGTGCATGTTCTTGCGAACTTCGGGCACAAGATCCTTGATCATGCGGCGTGCCCGCTTGATCTGGAACTCGACCGGCACGCTGTTGTGGACCGAATCCTTCATGTACCCGGCCGACGTGCGGACGTAGCTGACCGCGTCGTGCCCGAAGAACAACAGCCCCAGCAGCATCGTGCTGCCTCCAACAATCACCAGTTTCTTGATCATCTTCGCGACCTCCTTCATACGTGGTTGCAACGAAACGGGTTATCCGAACTCCACAAGAGTATTTCGCCCGGGCGACACGGATATTGGGAAATATCGCCAGTAGACTTAAAAGCCGCGGCCGGTGGTCAGTCATCTTGGCCCGGGTTGCTTCGGCCGCTAGACTGAATCAGCCTAAAACGCCCGGTGGTTGAGCGCAGCGAAACCCCGGGGTTTCGCTGCGCTCAACCACCGGGCGTTTGCGATTCCACGAGCATAAATCCCGTAAACGGTTACCACTTCACCAAATATGATGTGCCTTTCGATCGACCAACTTGTCAAGCAAATTCACGCCTCGCCCACCCGGATTGTGCTGGCCGTGGCCGGGGGTGGCTCTCGGGCAATCGCCATGCTGCTGGAGGTGCCCGGAGCCTCGCGAACGCTCATCGAGGCGGTCGTTCCGTACTCCGAACGGTCGATGGCCGAATACCTCGGCGGGCCGCCGGACCGGTCCTGTTCGGCCCCCACCGCCCGGGCCCTGGCCATGGCCGCCATGTTCAGGGCCGCAAAAGGGACCAGGTTTAATTTATGCG
>JAUWJC010000448.1 GCA_030607895.1 Pirellulales bacterium | reverse complement strand
GGTTCAAAGCGACGAGTTCTTGGGTGACACGTGACAACCCATGTTAGCCCCGTCGCCTGCGACGGGGAAAGTAACGGAAACCGCCCCGTTTTCCGGTCGCAGGCGACCGGGCGAACTGTCACCCGCATTTGCATCAGGCCACAACTGATATCTGACTACTGATAACTGACTACTAACCACTGCGTCACACACCCTGCGTCACAAACCCGCAATCTATGGCCGCGTCGAGTATATCCACAACCGCGCCTCACCCTCTGGAGAAATACCATCACGAATTGTCTGATGCTTCCTTGCCGGATCCGTTGCGAGGAAAGCGCACGTGGGCGAAATGTGACACTGTGACAACCGTAAGTCTCAAGAGATTGGATCGGGTCCGAACAGGTCGGCATCCAACAACCGGGGCTCGCACATTCACAGCCAAACCCGTGTGTCCCGAAGACCTTGTCGCAATCCAGAAGGCGATTCTGCACGTTTTGGGGCTAGGGCACTTGACTTGGCCGGACGGTTAGCCGATAATACTAATGTTCCCCTTCGGGGGCTTGATTAAGACTGTGCCCTGCAAGGTGCAGCAGGCGGCGAGATGTAGCGACGACAAGCTGCCCGCCGCCTTGTACAAAGGCCCCGCAACTTCTGGCGGGGCCTTGTGTCTTTCTTGGGGTATTGAAGCCTTGCCATGAAGAAACAGGAAGTTATGACACGGCTTTATGGCTGCTGAGAGTTCACCGTCCGCCGCTTGAGTTCCTCTCGTAGTTCTTCTGTCCTTCGACGATGGCCGCACGCATCTGGGCTTCCGTTTTCAGTCGGGCTTGGTATTTGGCCTCTTGATCGATTTCGACGGGGCTAACCAGCTTGAAACCCGGCATGTCGGCCCGGGGCCGTTCGGCGAGTTTCTTGCGGCCGGCTTGGATGATGGCCAGGGCCTCGACGTACTTAGGGTCGGTCTTGTCGGTGAATTTTGCCAGGCAGGGGCTCAACTCCGGCCGGGTGAAGCTTACGTGGGCGGAGTACTTCTGATCGCTCAAGTTGATGCCGGTCAGTTTGATGAGCCGGCCGAGTTGCGCGGCATTCAACGGCGAACGGCCGTAGCGATTCTCGCGATACGCACTGGCGTAGTCGGGATAGTACGGCCCGTTGATGTCGATCCAAGTGACGATCCGGTCGAAGCTTTTTGGGTCGAGCTTGATCCGCTTGTTGACTTCCGGGTCTTTGTGTCCGTCGATGAGTATTTTGGCCAGTGGACTGGCGTGAGAGCCCCAGCTTCGCGGCAGGAGCGTCTGGTACGGCCCGGCGCCGACCACGTTGACGTACTTCTTGCTTCGCAACTCGAAGTACGAGGTGTTGAACATCAGCCCCAAGTCGCCCGCCAGGTTGAGGTTTTTGCCGGCCTCCTTACCGTAATCGTGGCACTCGACGCAATGCCGGTCCAGCACCGGCTGCACCTCGGCGGTGTAGTTGAACATGCGCGGCGGGCCGTACCAGGGTTTCAGTTTGCTTGGCCGGCGGAGCATGGCCGTCGGCTGACTGGTGGTGGTCGGGCCGGTCGAGCGGCGGCTCTCGTGGCAACCCACGCAGCCGGTCGTCTCACCCGGCCTGACGATCGTGCCGCTCCGCATCGACTGGACCATCATGCCCCGCTGGTCGAGTATCTGGAAGTAGACGAACGTATCGGCGGGCACGGCGAAGTAGGCGCTTCCGTCGGGCTCGACCGGCACGGTGCCGAGGATTCGCTTGTTGTTGAAGTCGTTGTAGGCCATGCCGGGCGCCTGCGTGCCGCCTCCCATCCAGGCCTGCCCGGTCCAGAACCGCTTTTCCGGCGATTCGACAACGCGAAGATACTTGATCGAGCCCCGCTCGACTCGATCCATTCCCAAGCCCACGTAAACGTCGGCCATGTAGAAGTATCCTTCGCCGCGTGCCAGATCGATCCGGGGGGGAATGGCCGGCGGTGGCCGTCGTGCTTTGACCGGCATGGGGTCGTAACAGCCGGGGCCTTCGGCATGAAGCAGTAGCTCGTTGCCGAAGGTGTCGACCAGGAAGATACCCATCTGCTCGCCTTTGCCGGTCATCCGGGAGCAGAGGAAGAATCGGTCGGAGAGCGGGTAGGGGTCTTCGTACTTGATCTTGAGCTTGCAGAAGGTGTCGTAGTTGCCCACGCCGACCAGGTCGATCGCCTCGGGCGGCCAGGTCCGCACGACTGCCTGCTTGCCGTCGATTGCAAGTTGCCGGTCGCCTATGGCAAGCGCTCCCCACGGCCGGTCGTGGCAGGAGGAAAACGTAGTGATGACTCGTTCGGTGCCGGGAATAATCCGGGCGTCCAACACCGCGCCGGGCGAGTTGGTGTTGTTACCCCAGTAGACCGCGTGGTTGGTGCCGTCGGGGTTCACCGTCCAAAGGCCCTGGGCGTCGCCGAAGTTGCGGTCGACGTATTCCCAACGGTCGTAGAGAACCCGGCCGTCGGGCATCAATGCCGAATGGCCTTCGTGCAGCGTACTGTGCCCGATCTGCTGGATATTCGCCCCGTCCGAGTCCATCACGAACAGGTTGCCCATGATGTGCCGGTTGCACATGCAATACTTCGGCTCCCGGGTAGATGTGAACAGGATCCGGCCGTCGGGCAGGTAGATCGGGTCGATGTCGGAGACGCCCGAGCCGAAGGTGAGTTGCTTTGCCGTCCCCTTTTCCTTCACCGCCATCTCGTGGATGTGGTAGTCGTCGGCCTTGTTTCGTCGCATCGAGAAGAGGACCTTCCGACCGTCGAAGCTCAACTCGGGGTCGCGGACAAGACCCTCGGGCAGTTCCAGCAGGGTAGTGACTTTTCCACCCTGGGCGAAGTCGATCGTCTTCATCGCCCCGCCGCCCCGGAAGCTGCCCTCGTTGACCTCGCCCGTCTGAAACATCGTGGCCGTGTTGTGGTGGTCGCCGCGGTGTTGGTTCCGCACGACGAACAGGATCGGCTGCCCGCTCAGCAGCGGATTGGCCGTCAAGGCTTCGCGCTTGAGCGATTCGAGCCGGGTGATCAACTCGTCCGCCTGATTGCCACCGGCCTTCTCCATGTCGGCGGCAAGCCGATCGAGCCTTGCGAGGTAACTCGATCCGTTCGGGTAGCGGTCCTTAAAGGTACTTGCAAGGTACTCGATGGCACGGCGCAACGAGTCGCAGCTCTTACTTCTGGCGGCCAGGAGTTCCCTCTGCTTCTGCTCGATGCGCTGTCGCTCGCGCCCGGCGGCCCGACGCCGAGTTGCCTCCTGGTCGATTCGGCCTTCGGCCCGGAAGTTGTCGCAGGTGACGTGCCCCCAGCCCTTGGTGTGCTTGTCGACAAGCAGCAGGAACACTCGCTTGCCGACCAGCTTGCTTGCATCCCACTTGATCCGCTTCATGGCTTGCGCATTCTTGCCGGTAGCTCGCAATGCCTCCTTGCCGTCTTCAGTGCAAAGGGCCACGTAGGTCGTCGCGTGCGACCCGCCGCCAATCTGAAACGTAATCGTCGGACCTTCCAACAGGAAGACGGGCGACTCGACCATGCCGGTGGGCGCGTCGTCGGCCCGGCCGCTATCGGCCCGTTCCCGCGTGCTCAGGTAGTAGGCACCCTGCGTGTCGTACTTGGCTGTTTTCGAATAAAAGAAGAACTCCCGATTACAGAGCGGCTTATGAAAATGCCCTTCGACCACCTGCCATCCTTGAAGGTCGCCCGTCTCGAAGTCGAAAACCACTTGCGCCGGCTCGCCGGCCCAGCCGGCACCGGTTACGCATAAGATGGCAAGCAGCGTTGCGGTTATTGGAAAATGTTGTGTATTCATCGTGGGCCCATTGTGTTTGATGTAATGTAATTCTTCAAACTGTAAGCGGTCAGTGGAAAATGGGGACTGGCACCCGATTTCGGACTCCCCGCAAATATCGGCCGGAAGTGCGGGAAAAACCGTAGCCGCGAGGTGCCTGTCCCCTTTTTCCACGGTGCTCGGTATTC
>JAUWJC010000205.1 GCA_030607895.1 Pirellulales bacterium | reverse complement strand
GATGGAATTAGGCCACGGATGAAACACGGATCAAACACGGACAGCCAAGAGAGAATGGGGAATAGACATCGCGAACATACGGTTCATCAACTAGATGTTTTCTGTTGATGTCATACCAGACGCGAATGAGGCGGTACTCGAAATCCGGCCTCTTGATCCGTGTTTCATCCGTGTTTGATCCGTGGCCGAAATAATCCCGTGAACGGTTGTAAGACGCTGAACCTCCAGAACACCCCTCCGACTTCCGATCTCCGACTTATGGATAGAGCAATCAACTGGTGGACGCGGCGCTGCGGGGGTCGGGAAGTGTTCGTACTGGCGCTGCCGCTGATCATCTCCACGGCCTCGTGGACGGTGATGCACTTCGCCGATCGAATGTTTCTTCTCTGGTACTCGACCCGGGCAATGGCCGCCGCCATGCCCGCCGGATTGCTGCATTTCACGTTGGTGTGCTTCCCGCTGGGCGTGGCCGTGTATGTCAATACCTTCGTGGCCCAATACAAGGGGGCGGGCAGACCGGATCGGATCGGAGTCGTGGTCTGGCAAGGAGTGTGGATCGGGCTAGCCGCCATTCCCGTCTTCCTGGCGACCATTCCGCTGGCACCCAGCTTCTTCAGCTTGGCGGGACACCAGCCAGACATTGCTCGCCTGGAAGTACTCTATTACCAGACGCTTACTTTCGGCGCGGGTGGAGCGGTCACGGCGGCCGCACTCTCCACGTTCTTCACCGGTCGGGGTGCGACCAGGGTGGTGATGATGGTCGACTGCATGGCCGCCGTCGTGAACGTGGTGCTCGACTACGCCTGGATATTCGGCCGCTGGGGATTCCCGGAAATGGGAATCGAAGGCGCCGCCTGGGCCACCGTCGTGTCGCAATGGTTCAGGGTCATGCTCTATTGGCGGCTGATGATGCGGTCGGGAAATCTACAAAAGTACCAACTGATATCCGGCCGTCGGCTCGACATTCCGCTGTTCCGAAGACTGTTGCGATACGGCGGACCGAACGGGCTGCAAATGCTGGTGGAGGTCGCCGCCTTCACGATCTTCATCTTGCTTGTGGGCAGATTGGGCGAGCAGGCCATGGCGGCAACCACCCTGGCATTCAACGTCAACAGCGTGGCCTTCCTACCCATGCTGGGAATGGGGATCGCGGTAAGCACCATGGGCGGGCAGCAACTGGGCCAGAACCGCCCCGACTGGGCAGCCCGGGCTACCTGGACGTCGTTCTGGATGGCCGGCGCCTACATGGGAACAATGGCCGTGTTGTACGCGACCGTACCCGACCTGTTCCTGATGGGACACGCGGCGGGCACGGCGCCCGATGAGTTCGGCCGACTCCGCGACGTGACCGTCGTCTTGCTCCGCTTCGTTGCGGCCTACTGCCTGTTCGACGCAATGAACCTGATCTTCGTCAGTGCAATCAAAGGCGCCGGCGATACACGGTTCATTCTGCTAACGACCCTGATCCTCTCGCCAATGCCCGTGCTGGCCGGCTGGTGGGGTGTTACCCGGCATGGCTGGGGGCTGGTCTGGTGCTGGGTGGTGATAACGGCCTGGATTTGCGCGCTGGGGCTTACCTACCTGGGACGATTCCTCCAGGGACGCTGGCGGACAATGCGAGTGATCGAACCCGAGTTGTTCGCAAACGGGAATGACTCGCAGCCGATGGAACCGACCGTTCAGTACGCCGGCGACGACCGCCATACCGGTTAAGACTGGAATGTTGCGACAACACGAACAACAAACACGGGGCCTCGGAGCGAATGACGGAGTCCACTCTCACCGCCGCCGGCATTGTCCTTTGCGGTGGACGAAGCCGCCGGATGGGACAAGCGAAGGCGATGCTCCCGTTCGGTAGCGAGTCGATGCTGGTGCGTGTGGTGCGACTGCTGGGCGAGGCGGTTGGGCCGGTCGTCGTCGTGGCCGCGCCCGAACAGAAGCTTCCACCGCTACGGGCGACAGTCTCGGTAGTCCACGACCGGCAACCGGACCGCGGACCGTTGGAAGGACTGGCGGGCGGGCTCCGGACGCTGGGGGATCGGGCGGAATCGGCCTTCGTAACCGGCTGCGACGTGCCGCTTCTACTGCCCGAGTTCGTCCGCCGCGTGATCGGGCTTTCGGAAGGATACGATGTCGGAGTGCCGCACGTCGACGGGTTCGACGAACCGCTTGCGGCCGTATACAATTGTAGTGTTCTGTCAGAAGTGGAATTGCTCCTGGCCACCGGCCGATTGCGTCCGGCCTATCTGTTCGATCGGGTTCGCACCCGGCGGATTACCGCGGACGAACTGACCGACGTCGATCCGAAGCTGGCCAGCCTGGCAAACATCAACAGTCCGGCCGACTACCGTGCGGCGTTGGAGCAGGCGGGAGAGTCGAGCGAATGGTTCAGCAACTACGAACCGTAGCGTCGTTTGCAACACGGGCCGAGGTGCGACAACGGGCCGGATGGTACCTTTACAGTGCAATCCTCATAAACACAGCCATGTTCTTGGCTGCGGCAGTTGTCTTCTATTCGTTATTCTCGTGAAGACAGAGGCTCGTCGTAGATTGAGATTGTAGGGTGGGTCGCGGGTCGCGCCCCCCGGTCTTGTCAGTTGTTCCCGCGTGGGTCTCGTACCTCGACCCACCCTACAACTACAACTGAATTGTGAAGGACTACTAACCCAAATGCTGTCGGTAGACCGGTTCTCTGCGCGTAGCGTCTTCGCCGGTCTCGGCCCACTTGGGGCATGTGGCTTCGTAGATATGCCCGTTCCACGCCATTCGCGAGCCGCGTCGTTGGATTCTGGCCAGAAGCGCGGGCGGCAGGCAGCCGGCCACCACTTCGTATTCCTCTTCCGACAACGGGAACCAGACGTTCACCTTGCGGTCGAGGTTTCCGTAGCACTGTTGGGCCGCCGCCATGATTTTTTCGTCGTCGGATAGCCCAACGGCGACGGGAAAGTACAGACGGCCGCGGCTGGTCAACCGATTACGGGCTGCCTTGAGCAATTCGATGATCACGTCGGTGCCGTCGCTGCCGCCGGTGGGAACGTCTGAAGAATACCAACCGAGCGATTTACCGGGCGCGTCGGCAATTCCGGAGACGTCGCCGATGATGGCGTCCGCCTTGAGGTCGGCCGGCAGGGGGTCGAAGAGGCTCCCCTGGTAAACCCGGAGCTTGTCGTCGACCCCATGCAACTCGGCATTCTCAGCTACCAGGATGCAATGCGCGGGGACTGGGTCGACCGCATGGACTTCCTCACACGGTTGAAGGGCCGCCCAAACCGCCAGCACGCCAACGCCTGTCCCGATATCGAACACCGTGTCGCCCGCCTTGATGTCGACGATTTTGGCGAACAGTCTGCTCACGGCATTGGGGACGAATAGGTCGTCCGGAGAAATGTACAGGTCTAATTCGCGCCCTTTCAACTTGAACGCCTGGAGGATAGTATTAGCGGCCATGCTCTTCATCTCCATGTGACCACAAGAAAGCTTGTTCAAGTAAAACAGGCTTGTTTTTTCACTCTGGGCAAAATGAGAAGAATACCCGAAAAGCTCCTGACTTGTAAACCTGCGATAGATCAAATCTCGACATACCGTACCACATTAGCAGTGGGACGCAAAGTGGAATCAAAGGGCCAATTGGGACTTAGCCACCATCTTTTTGAACAACTCGCCTTGCTCGGCCAGGGCCTTGACGCGGTCTTTGGGAGCACCACCGGCCTCCAGCATCAACCAACCGGCGTAGTCCATCTTCACCATCAAGTCGATCAGCACCTGGAACGGATAGTCGGGCCAGTCGAGCGTCCGCACGTGGGTTGTCGCGCCGAGCCGGTCCGCCAATAGATTGAAATTGTACTGGAGGTTCTCCTCTTTCGTGTTGCGGGGACCCTTCAGGTCGGGTGCGTTCGAGTTCCAACAGATGGCCACGTTGCGATGATCGGCCACGTCCATGATCTGCTTCATGATTGGCGGCGGGCTGCAGCTTCCGTGGGTTTCCAGGCGAATCTGCTGGCCGTAGTCGGCACCGAACGCCCCAACTATGTTCAGCGACTTGCCGATCTGCTCGATCGTCTTTTCGTGCGATACGCCCTTATGGAAACTGTTCGGCTTGACCTTCACGCCGCTTGCGCCCACGTCGTGGCTAAGCTTGATGAATTCCTTGGTCGCACGGATCGCCCGTTGGACCACCTTGGGGTCCGGGTCGTCGAAGCGCTCGTTAGATCCCAAGCCGACCAATGTGACCGGGCTGTCGTCGAACCGCTTCTTAACCTGTTTGCGTTGTTGGGCGTTCAAGTCCCGCTCCACGCCATGGGCGTGCGTGGTCCGTAGTTCCACGCCGAGCACTTTGGCCTTCTGGAGGTTGCCGATCAATGTCGGCAGGTCCCAGTCGGCGCCCCACATATAGGTTACCAACCCGTACTTCATCTTCGAGCCGGGTTTCTCGGCTCCCCAGGCCAAATTGTTCAACGAACCGGCGGCAAGCGCGGCGGCGCCAAAGGATATCGAATGCTTGAAAAAATCGCGGCGGGATGAATCGGTCATGGTGTGGGGCCTTTCGTCAGGTGGTCTCCGGTAGGTGCGGTCTTCACGGTGCAAGATGTCGAGCTTACACCATATACCGATTATCCGGCCGGCCGATGCGTTTCGCAAGCAACGGAAGGCCCCACTGCGTAATTCTTGTGTAAAAGCGGTATAATGGTAGATATGTAATTCCTGTTGTGGAAAGCCTCCCGTGTCCAGCGTTGGTGTTGAAAACGTCCCTCAGCCCCCGGCTTTGCCGGGGCAAAAGCCCAAGGGCCGGGCGTCGGCGGCCGGTATGGTGCGGCTGTTGTTCGGCTGCTCCGGCTGGCCCAGCGGCATTATCGAGTTGGCCTCCTGGGCCAAACGCCGGCGGTTGGCCAACGTGGTTGTCTACCAGTTACAGCCGGGGCGAATCTTCCGGCTGGACCCGGAAGACGGCCACTTCCTCGCCCCGGGACCCGTCGACCCGAAGCTGATCGATTCGTTCGCCCGACGCCGAAGGCCCCTGTCGGACGACGCCCATGTGGTTCGGACCGATCGGAGCACCGTGGAAATCCACGACGACCGGCGTCGCTGCACATATCGAATTGTCGCCGCCGGCGGAAACCTCGATGTCTACGTTCCCGAGCATTTCGAGGCCGAGCAGTTTCTTGCAGCCATCCGGCGGTTTGCCGAAGGCAGGGGGCTGACGGACCGGTTTTTTGAGCCGGACGGGACGCTGAAGCAGCCGGCCCGACGCGCCTTGACGGCCGCGGGTGGGCGGTTCGTCGGCAAGCTGATCGAGTTCGATCCGCACGTTGTCGGGTTCCGCATCGAGGGGGGCGATTTCCAGGATGTCAAGAAGTACATCCGCGCGGTGCGACTGTTCTCGAAGGCGGAAATCGTGCTCGGCGGACCCACGCCAACCAGCCATCCAAAAGAAGTGCTCGAAGAGTCGGGAGCCGATTACGTCTTCGCCGGCGAGGCCGAAGAACCGTTGAACCGATTCTTGACGCTGGCATGGCAACCCAACTCCAAAGATCTCCAGGCGGACATCCCCGGATTGGCCTTCCACCACGCAGACCGAATCTATCACAACACCTTGCCCGCCGATGGATACGAGCGGACCGTGTTGGACGTGCGGCACAAGGGCGGCGACAAGGTACTCAAGTCGTTGCGCAACAGGATCCGGCCGGTGGCGTCCTCCGACGTGATTGCCGCCAATCGGTTGGACTGGTCGGTGCTGGAAGGTTTTGATCGGGAGTTCGACAGCCTGTTTTTCACCGCCGGGCGGGGATGCCCTGGGGCATGCACCTTCTGCGCCAAGCTGCACGGCCGACAGGTTCGCACCAAATCGGCCGAACAACTGCTTGAAGAAATCGAGGCGGCCGACGCCAAGGTGACCGACGGCACGATCAAAGTCACGCGCTGGAAACTGTTCGAATACACAAACGATCCGGTGCTCGCAGAAGCAGAAGTCGCCTGGGCGGCCGTCTACGACGAAGATTTCTTTCTGAACCGCCGTCGGGCGGTCGAGTTCTTCAGGCTTTGGGACAAAAGCCCCTTGAAGCACCGGTACCGGCTTGGCTTCCAAACCAACCCATGCTCGCTGCTCACGTCGCGGGGTGAAGTACACGGTGAACTGCTCCGCTGGATCGACCGGCTCGAACCGATGATCCAGGTGGGTGCCGAATCGTTCAATCCGGAACTGCTCATGCGGTGGCGAAAACGCCACACCATCGGCCAACTGACAACCGTGCTCGATGCCCTGGACCGCACGCGGCAGGACTATGCCGTCTTCCTGCTCTTGACCGACTTCGACACTACGCCGGAAGAGTTGGTCGAGACGCTACGGTTGTTGATCCTGTCCGCTTTGCCACGGCGGCGGATGCGAATCGCCGGCAGCCCGTTCACCATCCCGCTGTTCGATAGCGAGACTCGCAAGCTGCTGGAGTACCGCCGCTTTCTAACGCCGGAGAAGATCACCCATTTCTCCGACTACGAGCGGACGCAGCCCGGCTGGATGAACCCCCTGGCCGCCGAGTTGGCCGACCTGGCCGACTCGGAACTCCGCTGGGCGTTGAATCTCCAGCAGCGCGAGAGCGCCCTGGTGCAGGCATTCGAGGTCGTGTTGGATCGGATCCGGCAGGAAGGCCGGAAGGCACACCATTTACGCGACCAGGCCCAACGAGCGATGGACCAGATCAAAGACGCCCGGTTCCAAGGTATAGGGCCCTTCTAAAACGGCCCGTGGCCTTGTTCCAATGGAAGGAAATGGCCTGATGTCATACGATTATTGCAGCTTGACAACACGATCCTCGGGGGGCTATTGATCTACCACGAAGGACACGAAGAACACGAAGAGAGAAGCAGGATATCTCGGAAGTGCACCTCGTTCGGGGGTTGGCCTTTCCTGGCTTCGTGCTCTTCGTAGTACAAACTCGTAAGAGCTCAATCGCACTTCCCAAGTCCTGGACCCAGCACGTCCGCACGGCTATGCTCCACGTGGTTTCGCTCGCTCAGTGCACCACGGCCTACACGCGGAATTGGGCGGCCGACAGCACAAATGGGGTTCATCCGGATGAAGAGTGCGCGGGGTTGAAAATAGGCGGACATGCTGGTCCATTCTGGAGTTTTGTCAATCGACTTCAGAAGGAGGACCCAGCATGTCCACGAGTTTTTTGTACCACGGGTTTGGGGTTCGAGGCTACCGATACGCGAAGACGGAATATGCGGAGGGT
>JAUWJC010000314.1 GCA_030607895.1 Pirellulales bacterium | reverse complement strand
GGGCCGACACGGCCCGGCTCCGACACGGAACAAGCCGCTTGCGGATTC
The DNA here is from genome assembly GCA_030607895.1 of Pirellulales bacterium. GTDB lineage: Bacteria > Planctomycetota > Planctomycetia > Pirellulales > Thermoguttaceae > JAUWJC01. The sequence continues at coordinate 5,413 of JAUWJC010000314.1, read as the reverse complement.
GCAACTTGCCAACTCGGAAACGTCAATGGTCGAAAAACGGCCGGCTGGACCGTTGATATTCCGCCATTAGTCGTTATTATACTACAGGTTACGGTGAAAGCAATACCGCGGCTGCCGGCCGTCAAAGCTTGGTGTTGCCCCAAAGTGCCGTTCGGCGGTAAGCTATCGACCTACACACATGTTTTCGGAAGAAGAACAACCGACGGATCAAAAGGAGACATCGAGTGATTGTCGCTGCTTCCAGCAGATGTTTCAGCAATATACCCTTGAGCGCCGCACTACAGCGGCTTGTCGACCTGGAATACACGGCCGTGGAGATCATGATCCACGAGTTGGGCGGACACCTCAAGCCGTCCGAAGTCGCCGCCGACCTCGACCAGGCGATACAAGTCTGCCGGCAGACGCACAGGCTCACTCCCGTCGCCTACAGCGTCGATATCGAGGCGCCGGAAGAGGAGTACTATACCCAGTTCGCTGCCTGCTGCAAGCTGTCCAAGGCCACCAAGGTAGTCACCGTCGTCGTCCCGGCGGCCGAATTGGGTACGCCCTTCAACGCCGAAGTTGAACGGCTTCGCGAACTGGTGGCCATCGGTAGCGTGGAAGGCGTGCTCGTGGGTCTGCTCACCGAGGCCGGCCGAATGACCCAAGACCCCGCTACCGCGGTCGTGCTGTGCAACAACGTGAAGGGGCTGGGAATTACCCTCGATCCGAGCCAATATATCTGTGGGCCTCACGGCGGCGCAAGCTTCGAGCAGGTTATGAAATACGTCCTGCACCTTCGCCTGCGCGACACCACCAAGGAACGACTCCAGGTCCGCATCGGACAAGGAGAGGTGGAATACGGCCGGCTCGTTACCCAGCTAAACAAGTTCCACTACAATCGGGCGCTCTGCGTCGACATCCTCCCTGCCCCCGACGCGGATCAGGCCGCCGAAATGCGCAAAATGCGCCTCCTCCTGGAAAGCCTTATCTAGCAAGGCTGCTCAGCCGAAAAAGGGACCAGGTTTAATTTGTGCGAAGCACCCTCCGGGCAGTTCCGGCAAATTAAACCTGGTCCCTTTTTCGGCTCTAGCAAGGCTGCTCAGAAAACGTCCAGAACGAAGTGGTGGCCCTTGTGGTACTTCACGCCCGAGTGATACCCGCCCTTGCGGTAATTGTGGAAGAACTGGTTCACCCGGTACTTCAGGTCCGTGCGATGCTCCGGGTAGTAGCTGTGCCAGTTCTTGTTGTAGACCGGAATCTGCATCTCGGGCGGATAGCGGTAGTAGAGGTCTTCGCTGCTTCTGTAGTACTCGCTTCCCCAAAAGTTTTGCGGGTAGTAGACGTAGGGGTAGTGGTAGAAGCGGTTCCAATCCTGGGTACCGTAGTTTCGGCCCCATTGGCGGCCGAAGGCCTGCTCGGCCCGGGCCGTCGACACGCTAATCAGGGCCACCATGGCGGCTGCACACAGCAGCACCAATATCGTCCGGCGAATCATCGAGTCTCCCCCCTGGAAACGGGATATGCATACTGGGTCGGCTAATGAATGCATCGGCAACTGGCACCACCCGCATTTAGCGAATATCCCGTACAAGCCGTACAGACAGATCGTTAAAGTCTGCGCCAAATACCCCGCTTGCGGCTTCGCAATACGCCAGACCGAAAAAGGGACCAGGTTTAATTTGTGCGAAGCACCCTTCGGGCCGTTCCGGCAAATTAAACCTGGTCCCTTTTTCGGCCCGGTCAGTCGTCCAACGGGCCGGGTGAACGGCGGCTTTGCTCGGTCGATTGCAGGTAAGCGGTCAGCATGATTTGGGCCGCCAGCATGTCGAGCCGACGCTTGCGGCGTTTCTTCGTCATTTGGGCTTCGAGAAGGTGCTGCTCGGCTTCGCTGCTGGTGAACCGCTCGTCGAAAAACTCGACCGGCACGCCCGTCACCTCGCCGAGCCAACTGCCAAACTGCCTGGCTTCGACCGATTTCTGGCTCTCCTCGCCGCTTAGATGCACCGGCAAGCCGACCACAAACAGCACGACATCCTCTTCATCCACCAGCCGAACGAAACGCCGGGTGTCGTGCTCCGGCCCGCGGCGGGTGTAGTTCTCGTATGGACTGGCGATGGTCCGGCTCGGGTTACTCAGCGCGATGCCGATTCGCACCGTGCCGAAATCAATCCCCGCAATCCTTCCGCTTTCATCTTTCATACTTCATTTTTCCCTTGGGCCGTGCGAAGCCGCAAGCGGCTGGAAGTGTCCTTCTTCCAGAAATCGGAGCACGTACTCGATGACCTTCGGGTCATCCATCATTGAGAAGTGCAGTACGCGAACGACCACGAAGTCTGCGGCGCCCTCCAGGTGGGTATTGGCCACCGTCACAATGCCATCGTCGTCGCCGGGCAGCAGGGGGTTGAATCCCGTGTCGTCCTGCCGTCCTCCGGCGATTATGCCGAACTCCATTTGCGGCGTGGCCAGTTTTCCTTTTAGGTTGGACCACTCTTGGCCCAGTTGTTTTCCGGGCGTGCCGGCCAGCGTGGTGAACAGGCCGTTTTTCGACAACGCCATGGCCGCCACCGAGCCTTGGTTGGGCGGACCGAGCATGACGAGCCGATGGATTCGCCGGTCGGGCCGCCGCCCGGTCGATTTGTCGGTCTGGTCGGCCAGGTAGTGTCGAATGACGATGTTACCCATGCTGTGCCCGACGAAGTCGATCCGGCTGATGCCGTCGAGGTTATCGACAATTTGGGCCAGCGCGGCGGCATGGCCGGCCACCGCGCGGCGGGTGCTGGGATATCCGACGTTGAAGACCGTGTATCCGCCTTGTTGGCCAAGGTGCTTGCAGAGCTTGTTCATTGAAGACCGGGTGCGGAACAGTCCGTGCAGCACGACTACCGCCTTGCCGCACATGGGCGGCAACTTGCGCTGGCGCTTGATCTGGTCGAGCTTTGCGCGGCACTGGGCATAGGTACCCCAGGCGTGCCGCAGATTATTCTCGTCCAACAGGCGGCAGTGCCCGGTCACCACGTTTCGCTGAATCCGCCACTGGTGGAAGAAGAACTCATCGGCCCAAAACTGTTTTCCACCCAAGGTGGGCATGGGAAAGAGTTCGCTACCAGCGGAAGCAGTGGACACGGGCGGTTCGGCGTGCAACGGCACAACTACCGCACCGAAAGCGAAGCCCAGCAGTGCGGCAAGCTGGCCGATGTTCTTTTGGCGAATTGATCGATTCATGGTGCGCCCGAACCTAGAGTAACTAAACGTCTCGCATCTTACCACCCCGGGCGTAAACGGCCGTGAGATATAACGGTCGGTCGCCGGCACTGGCAGCGGCGGTTTGGCTCTGTTACAATTGGCTTTGCGGTCCTGCCTGAAACACATCTTTTTCGCCGCAATTTGAAAGGAGAGCATCGTGAAGTTGATTGCCGTTGTGACGTTGGTGTTGTTGGCTTTCGGGCTGTGGCCTGCCCGGACGGCCGAAGCGGCGGATGGGGAATCCTCCGCGACCGGGCAATTCAACGTCAGCCCGATCGGCTGGGTGCGCAAGGCCGACGGCCGAACCACGATCGAACTGGACAAGCAATACCAGCCTGGCCTGCTGGGACTGGACGGCTGGTCGCACGTTTACGTTTTCTGGTGGTTCGACAAGAACGACAATCCCCGGCGGCGGGCGACCTTGCAGGTTCATCCGCGGGGTAACCGGCAGAACCCGCTGACCGGCGTGTTCGCCACCCGGAGCCCGGCCCGGCCAAACCTGATCGCCTTGACGCTGTGTAAGATCGTCTCGGTCAAAGACAACGTAGTCGAGGTCGAGAAAATCGACGCCTTTGCCGATACGCCCGTGCTCGATCTGAAACCCTACATTCCAGGCTACGACACCACGGACAAGGCTAGCGTGCCCGACTGGTTAAAGAAGCGAAAGAAGTAATTGAGAGTTGAGAGTTGAGGGTTGAGGGTTGAGAGTTGAGAGTTGAGAGTTGAGAGTTGAGAGTTGAGAGTCGGCATTGTTGACCGGGCCACCCGAGCAGGCTATCATCAGACGTTCACGAGCTTTCAGTACGTTCGTTCTCCGGAGACAATCATGACCGAGAAAATCACGCGGCGGACATTCACCCGGGCGGGAACTGCTGCCACGCTGGGGTTGGCCGCTTCCCGGGCGACCAAAGTGTATGGCGCCAACGACCGGATTCGAGTCGGGTTCATCGGCGTGGCCAACCGGGGTGGGCAACTGATGACCGGCTTCCTGAAACACGACGACGTCGAAGCGGTAGCGCTTTGCGATGTCTCGAAATCAATCCTGGGGAAGGCCAACGAGCGTCTACGCGGCAAGGCCGCCGTCTACGGCGACTTCCGCAAGCTGATCGACCGAAAAGACATCGATGCGGTAGTGATCGCCACGCCCGACCATTGGCACGCGATTCAGACAATCATCGCTTGCGACGCCGGCAAGGACGTCTATGTGGAGAAGCCCCTTTCGATCACCGTTCTGGAAGGTCGGCGGATGGTGGAAGCGGCGCGGCGAAACAAACGCGTGGTGCAGGTCGGCACGCACCGGCGCTCGTCGCCACTGTACACCGACTTGGCAAAGATGACCGACTCGGAGAACGTGGTCGGCAAGATCACCGTCAGCCGGGCGTATCGCTTGAGCAATATGTATCTGTCGGGAATCGGTCGCGCCAAACCGGCCACGCCGCCCGCCGATCTCGATTGGGACATGTGGCTTGGACCGCGGCCCGAACGGTCGTACCAGGAAAACATCGCGCCGTACAAGTTCCGCTGGTGGCATTTATACTCGTCGCAGATGGGTAACTGGGGCGTGCATTACCTGGACGCAATCCGCTGGCTTACCGGTGAACTGGCGCCGGCTTCAATTTGCGCCATGGGCGGCCGGTTCGCCGTGGACGACGACCGCACCGTACCCGACACTCTGGAAGCCGTGTTCCAGTTTGGCTCGGGCCGGCTGGCTGTTTTCGGCCAGTACGAGGCCAGCGGAAACCCGGCCCTAAGAAACGGCGAGATCGAGCTGCGCGGCACGCAGGGTACCGTTTACGTCAGCGCCCGCAGCTTCGAGATCGTGCCGGAACGGGGCGGTCAGTTCCAGGACCGCAAGCCGCGAATGAAACCAATGCGGCGGGAAGCCAAGGGCAGCAACCGCGACCTGACCAGCCTGCACGCGCGGAACTTCCTCGATTGCGTCAAGTCGCGCGAGCGCCCCCACGCCGACGTCGAGATCGGCCACCGCTCGACCTCGATGAGCCTGTTGGCTAACATCTCCCTGGCCACCGGCCTGCGGCTGGAGTGGGACGCCGAGAAAGAACAAATCACCAACAGCTCGGAAGCCAACAACATGTTGCACTACGAGTACCGCAAGCCGTGGAAACTGGGGTAGGCGGTCGTCCGGTGGGGGGGGCCCCCAGGCCCCCCCCCCCGGGCCCCGCGTTTT
>JAUWJC010000003.1 GCA_030607895.1 Pirellulales bacterium | reverse complement strand
TGCAAGTTCAACGCTCACGGGAAGTTCCGCAAGCAGTGGCACACCGGCCGCTTTCCAGGAGTTTGCACCTAAAAACGGAAGAGCCGTCGTTTTCAACTCGGGATCCGTCTGCGTCTTCGGCTCGACGATCGCTCGAATGTCGACGGCCAACTGAGGGTTTCGGTCTTCAAACCTCGGACGCCCGCCACCAGCAACCCGCTCCAGGAGAAGACCTTCGCCAAGCTCCAGCATCCCCTTGTTCGCCGTTTCCCGTCCCCACCCAAATAGACTTTCCGACAGCCTGGCATTGCCATCGCAAAGTTCGATGGTCACTTCCGCGATGAACAAACGCCGATCATGCCCCTTCAGCCGCCGGGCCGCGGAGCGAATCAATTTGTCGTGTTCCTTCGATTCCGATAACATGCTCGCCTTCCGTGGCAGTTCCCACCCCCCCGCAAACTACAACCACATTCTCCAGGAAAACGCAACAAGACGACAACCCCAATCCGACGGTAAATTCCTTCCCGCCGCTCGCCTTGCGGAAAAGCCGCCCATTATAGCAGCTTGCCACCAACAGAACCTCGCGGGCACGGTCCGCGAACGATTGACACCACCAGTGCATATGGCTTACGCTATTTGGGTGGCAGTCGTGCAGTTCCGCGTGAAGTATGACCGCCTTGACGTGGGGTGCGGAGCCCACACTGAAGAGCCACCGAAAGTCGTTGGGCCCCTACAGCCGGGGGCTATGAGTCAGGATAGGAGATGGATACATGTTGAGAAACGGATGGGTTGCGGGCACGCTGCTCGTTTTCGCGTGTCTTGCCTCCGGGTGCGGCAGGCAAGACGAAGGTTCCACTGCGTCGGCGCCGGTTACGCTCAAGGTCGGGCACGTCGGGCACGATCATCACCTGGCGCTGTTCGTGGCCATCGACAACGCCGAAGAATACGCCGACAGGAGCGGGATATCACTGAAAACCATAAAGGACCGTAAGTTCTATGAGTTGTTCGACCGGGGACGCAAGGTGGCGGATTTGGAAATCGTCATGGTAGGCGGCGGTTCCAAAATGCCCACCGCCCTTGCCCAGAATGTTATTGACGTGGGACTCGGCGGCGTCGCTCCCGTGCTCGCCGCCTGTGACGGCGGCGCCCCGGTGAAGCTGATTGCTCCGCTTCACTCGAGGGGAGACATGTTCGTGGTGAAGCCGGATCTTGCGGCCGCGCCGTGGCGGGAATTCGTGGCCCTGGTCAAGCAGGCGAAAACGCCGCTCCGCATCGGCTACAAAAGTCCCATGGCCGTGGCCAAATTGATCTTCGAGGATGCACTGACACACGAAGGGATTTCCTTCAGCGGTGACCTTTCCCGCAACGACGTGTCGATCCACATGATCAACGTCAAGGGCGGCGGCAGGCTGAACGTCTCCCTGTCCCAAGGCCTGATCGACGGCTATGCCGGCAACAACCCGTTTCCCGCCATTTGCGTCGACAAGGGGATAGGGAGGATTGTCTGCGATCTGGAGGACCTTCCGCCGGGCAAATTTCGCGACCACCCGTGTTGCTGCCTGGCGGCCAATACAAACGCGCTGGCTGGGAAAGAGGAAGCGGTCGTTGCTCTCCTTGTGTTGCTTCTGCAAGCAAACGAGACTATCAACAGCGATCTGGAGACCGCCGTCAAAACCGCTTCCCGGTGGATCGGCACCAGCGAGGCCGTCGAGCGGCGGAGTATTCCGACCAGCGGCTATTCCCTCGAGCCCGACGCCCGGTGGCATGAGTGCATGAGCGTATGGCTCGATGCGATGAACGAGTTGGGTACGTTCAAAGGCAAGCTGAAGGGATTGAACGAAAAGGAAGCGGCGTCCGAGGCATACGATGTCTCACTCTTGGAAAAAGCGAAAAAACGGCTCGAAGAAACGGGTTCCGGAACGGATGCCGAAGACTGAATCGGGCCGGGACTGGCCAAGGCTGCTGGGATGGACGGTCGTGCCGGCCGCGGTGCTGATCACCTGGCACGTCTCGGTCAGGCTCATCGACCAGCCCTGGCTGTTTCCTCCCGTTACCGCGGTGCTGGAACAGTTCCTCCACCCGCTCAGGGACCATTACGGCCTGGGTTCGCTGCTGCACAATACGTTGATCAGCCTCGTGCGCGTGGCGCTCGGCTTTACCCTGGCGGCATGCGTGGGTGTTACGCTGGGGTTGCTTCTGGGGTGCGTGCGAACGCTGCGGGGCCTTTTTGAACCCATGGTGGAAATCCTCCGCCCCCTGTGCCCGATCGCTTGGCTCCCGTTCGCAATCGCCGTCTTCAAACTGGAAACGTTGCCGCAACTGTTTGGCGTGGCCTACAGCCGGACCATTCTGGATCACGTACAATTGGGTATGGTCTTCATCCTGTTTTGTGTTAAACAATCCCGGGGCCCGGGCGAAGATGCTCTACGAAAAACCCTTCCCGGTTGACGATGCCCGCTATTTCGTTTCCAAGGCGGGCACCGTGCAACTGCGGGACTACGCCGGCAATGCGGTGACGCTGCTGGAATCGGACGATGCGATGGGGTTCTACAACGCGATTCCAATTCGTGCCGTTGCGCCTCCGCCGGTTCGTACGGGCCTGAAAATGGACCGCTCGGTGTCGCTGCCCGAGGACGGCAGTGTCCGGGGAACTGGGCCAAGGTGTTCGTGCAGGACGTGTACAACGGGCTGGAACCGCACGTTCGCCGCGGCGAGGTGAAACGGATCGCGGTGGTTCAGGAGTTGGAGAAGGGCACGCATTCACCGATCATGAACTATGCGCCCGAGGGCGGCGACAAGCTGCGGATCATCGCCTGTTTCGGATGGCAGTTTCCCCTGGTTTCCTGCGGGGCGACGTATGCGTCGAAAAAGGTATGGGGTTACGCCGACGTACGCGAGGACGGTTCGGCGGCCTTCTCGGTGCCGGCGGAGGTGCCGGTCTATTTCATGGCACTCGATGCCGAGGGCCGCGCGGTGCAGCGAATGCGGACGTTCACGCATTTCATGCCCGGCGAGGTGCAGGGCTGCGTCGGCTGTCATGCGGATCGGAACCACGCGACGCCGGCGTCGACCAACCGGCTGGCAATAAGCGGAGACGTACAGCCGTTGGTCGAACCCGAATGGGGCGTGAAGGGGTTCAGTTACAGTGAAATCGTGCAGCCCGTGCTGGACCGGCACTGCACGTCGTGTCACAACGAACGGGAACAGCCCGGCGGGGTCGATCTGTCGGGCGACAAGACCGATTTCTTCAACGTGTCGTACGACGGCCTGGCCCGGACCGGGACGCTGGGGGCGCGGAACTGGCAGCAGCACAACACGATCTCGGGCCCGGCCGGCGACAAACAGCGGGGGGAAAGTCCGTGGGTTTCGTGGATCTGGACGATCAACGGGGCGGGGCACAACATCCATAGGCCGACCCGTGCACCTGCCGCCGCCGCTTCTGCTTCCGTCCCATTGTTACCCTCCCTTTTCAGGCACCAGCGACTGGGCGTGTTGACCCGCGGTCGCCGGCCATCGATACTGAAGCCCTGGTCTGGTTGTGCGAGTCCGACGATCAGAAAACCGCCAAGTTCAACGGAGGTGTCCCGATGCAACTCAAATCCAGCAGGGGAAAGCATGTCCCCTCTCGTTTACTAGGTTCATTGCTACACAGAATAGCTACACTCATACTTACCAGCCTCACCCTATGTCTGTCAGTAGAGGCCGGAAAATGTGAGGGAAAACCAAAGAATGACAGTGCACCAAATATCATATTTATCCTCGCCGACGACCTGGGCTACGGCGACCTGGGCTGCTTCGGACAGAAGGTAATCCAGACACCCAATCTCGACCGGATGGCCGCCCAGGGAATGCGGTTCACCGACTGCTATGCCGGAAGCACGGTTTGTGCCCCGTCGCGTTGTTGTCTGATGACCGGGCTCGACACGGGCCATGCACTGGTTCGCGGCAACGCCCGCGTGCCGCTACGGCCGGAAGACGTTACCGTGGCCGAGGTGCTCGAACGGGCAGGTTACAGAACGGGCATCATCGGCAAGTGGGGGCTGGGTGAACCCGACTCGACCGGAATCCCCAACCGGCAGGGATTCGACTACTGGTTCGGATACCTCAACCAGCGCCACGCGCACAACTACTATCCGGCCTACCTCTGGCACAACCAGGGCAAGGTGCTGTTGCGCAACGAGGTGAACCACATGATCCACGGCCGCGACCGGACACCCGGCGGCGTGGCCACCAAGCGAGTCGACTACTCGCACGATCTGTTCACCGCCGAGGCGTTGGCCTTTTTGGACCGGAGCGCCGGCGACACGTTCTTCCTTTACCTGGCGTACACCATTCCGCACGCCAACAACGAGGCGGGCGGCCAAGGCATGGAAGTGCCGGACTTCGGGCCCTACGCCGACAAGGATTGGCCCCAACCGCAAAAAGGCCACGCCGCAATGATTACCCGAATGGACCGCGACATCGGCCGGTTGTTCGCCAAGCTGAAGAAGCTCGGCATCGACGAGAAGACGATCGTGTTCTTCACCAGCGATAACGGACCGCACAAGGAGGGCGGCGCGGATCCGGCGTTCTTTTCCAGTTCCGGTCCGCTACAGGGTTACAAGCGGTCGCTGCACGACGGCGGCATCCGCGTGCCGGGCATCGCCCGCTGGCCGGGTCACGTCAAGGCCGGCAGCACCAGCCATTTGCCCTGGGCGTTCTGGGATTTCCTCCCAACAGCCGCCGAACTGGCCGTAACCAAACCGCCCGAGGGAATCGACGGCATCTCGATCGTGCCCACCTTGTTGGGAGAGAAGGGCCAAAAGAAGCACGAGTTCATGTATTGGGAGTTCCACGAAGGGGGTGACTCGACACAAGCGGTCCGCATGGGCGACTGGAAGGCCGTACGCCGCTACGGCCAGCCGATCCGCCTGTTCGACCTGCGGACCGATATTGCCGAAGCCCACGACGTGGCTTCGGATCATCCCGATGTCGTGGCCAGAATTGAAGACTATCTGAAAACGGCCCGAACCCCATCCGAAACCTGGCCACTCCGCGAGCGGAAGCCCCAACGAAAGCGGAAGAAGTAATCCGGCCTGCTCAACGATTGCGAGCCGGGATGACCGGCAACACGACGTGCGAGGGGCGCTTGGCGTCGTGGTGGATCGTCTGTTGGGCAACGGCGTGCGACGTTTCCAGGCCCACGTTATCGGCGCCCGTGTTGAGGTTCCGCAGGTAGAGGGTGTAGTAGCTGCTGGAGATCTCGATCCGGATGCGGTGCCCCTTCAAAAAGGCGTTGTCGGTGGCGCGCCAGAACTCGATCAGGTACTCGTACACCTTGCCCGGCTCGATCAGGCTGAGCTTGGCCGAGTTGAACGCGCCGCCCCGCTCGGGGTCGCGGCATCGGGCACGAAGCACGCCGTCGCAAAGCAGGGCCGCGTAGCCGTCGGGGTGAACGTCGACGAGCCGGACCATCCAGTCGGTGTCGCGGGCGGAGGTGGCGGCGTGGAGCTTTGCGGTAATCGGGCCCACAACCTCGATATCCTCCTCCAACGGCGGCGTGGTGTAGACGAGCAGGTCCTGGCCGGTCGAAACGGCCCGAGTGTCGACCGCGCCGTCGACGTGCGGGCCCTTGAACGCCGAGAGCGTCGGGTGCATTGGATCGTAGGTGTACTTGTCCGCCGGCTCGTCGCCCGGCGGAGTCGTGCTTAGCGTGCCGTCGCCGGCCGACGAGTTGGCCTTGCCGTCGCTGTGCAGATAGTACTTGGTCCACTTCGTGCCGGGAAAGAAAAAAGGGGACATTCTACTTTTTTGGAGTCTTCCGCGGTCGGCCCCGGGGGCGGAGGGAGGATTCCAGGCCCAATTGTTTGGCCGTTCGATCTTGCCAGGGCTGCGAACCGAAGGGGCGGCCGCGACGGATGCTCTCCCGCAAGGCTTCCAGTTCCGCCTCGGTTTGCGGCGCGTCGACCCAAGCCAGCCAATCCTTGCCGCGTCCGACCGGGCCGGGATCGAGCGGCGGGCGGTCGATGCCCTTGGGCGGGGTGCCTAGCGAAGACCAGAGCCAACGCCGTGCCTTGCGAACCGGTATCGCCTTCGCGCGAACCGGGTTCCGCTCGACGTAACGCATCACGTTCAGCAGGTGCTCATCCTGCTCGATCGGGAACGCCTTGGATCGCCCCTGCCAGACATGGCCGCTCGAATGGTAGTGCCGGTGGTAACGCCGCACGTGCGAGGTCAACAGCCATTGCATCCAGCGGCCAAGGTCGCCATCTTGAAGTGTCCAAACGACCAGGTGAAAATGGTTCGGCATCAGGCAGTACGACAAGAGACGCATCGGCACTCGCTCGCTCGCCTGGCAGAGCAGTTTCAGAAATGCCGCATAGTCGTCCTCCTTGTGGAACACTTCCGAGCGACCGTTGCCACGATTCAACACGTGATAACACATCCCGCCGACCGATGCTCTTGCTGTTCTTGGCATGTCGGGATCGTATCACGCCCGACAACTTCCGACAACCTCAAAAAAGTAGAATGTCCCCTTTTTCTCTTTTTCTCTTTTTTCTTCCCTCGGGTCGGAAGATGTCGATTGCCAGCTTCACGCCGTCGCGCATGGGCACCATTTGGTTGCGGAACTCGACCAGCTTATGTTCGGCAGCCGAGTACTTGCCCGGATCGGGTGGCTGGGCCGGCAGACGTGACGAGACGCCGCCCGACGTAAACGCCAAAGCCAAGGTCAGCAGGATGGGCGCGGGTCGCATGTTCATGGTAGGTCCTTTGGCAAAGAGGACTGCTGTTTAGTTGGGTTAATCATGATGGTGACAGGTGACAATCGGCATGTCAATACGCGGTCTGGCCGGCGTCTCCACACTTCCGCCAGCCCGACGTCTCGTTTATGGTATAATGGGTGCCATGTCCGATATCACCAGCCTGCAGAACCCGCGCGTCAAGGATGCCGTCCGGCTTCGCGACGGCCGGCACCGGCAGCGACGGCGTCGGTTCCTGATCGACGGAATCAGGGAGATCAACCGGGCGCGGGATGGCCGCATTGAACTTGTCGAAGTGTTCATTTGCTTCGAGAAGTGTACTACGCGCCGGCAGGCGCAGGTGCTCACCGGTATGCTGGGCGACTTTGGTAACGCCGACATCTTCTACGTCAGCGGGCCCGTGTTCGAGAAGCTGGCGTTCGGCGATCGGTCCGAAGGCGTGGTGGCGGTGGCAGCCACGCCCCCTACCGGTCTGGCCGGACTGAACTTGCCGGATAATCCCCTGGTGATCGTGCTGGAAGGCGTCGAGAAGCCGGGCAACTTGGGCGCCGTGCTCCGCAGCGCCGACGGGGCCGGTGCCGATTTGCTCGTCATGGCAAACGGCCGCACCGATCTTTACAATCCGAACGCAATCCGCGCCAGCCTGGGTACTATCTTCACCACGCAGGTGGCCTCGATCACCACGGCCGCAACCATCGACTGGCTGCGCCGAACGAACCTGGCCATTTTCGCCGCCCGGGTTGACGGTTCGCTGCCGTACACACAAGCCGACTATCGGGGCCCGAGCGCCATCGTGTTGGGTAGCGAAGCCAAAGGGCTCTCTTCCGCATGGTCGGCCGACGACGTTACGCCGATCCGTCTGCCCATGCTCGGCTCGGCCGACAGCCTGAACGTCTCGGCCACCGCCGCCGTGCTATTATACGAGGCGCTCCGCCAGCGGAGCGCGTAGCGGTCTTTCAAGCCGATTGTCGAGCTGTCGGTAGCCGGCGTATAATGGATGGTAGACGCCCACCTGGCATGTCAAAACGAGGACTCCTGATGAACCGAACCGACCGAGCGGCATTGGTGGTAAACGTACTCTGTTTTCTGCTCGCGGTGACAGTCGTGGCCCAGGCCGAGGAGCCGATCACCGTCAGTCCGGCGGCGTCGCATTGTCACTCGGGCGATTCTTTGGCAGCACTGGCCGACGGGAAGGAACCCAAAAACTCCGACGATCACTCCATCCCGCGGGTCACGTTCTGGAACCATAGGGGAACGACCGAGTGGGTTCAGTACGATTTCGACCGGCCGGTGTTGGTGTCCAACATCGAGGTTTACTGGTTCGACGACCGGCCTCGCGGTGGCGGATGCCGGGTACCCAAGGCGTGGAAGCTCCTCTATCAGAGCGGCTACGACTGGGTGCCGGTCGATGCGTCGGGCGGCTACGGCGTGGCGGCCGACCGTTACAACAAGGTGAGTTTCAAGCCGGTGGTTACCACGGCGCTTCGGATCGAGGTCCGGCAGCAGCCGGGCAAATCGAGCGGTGTGCTGGAGTGGAAGATCAACGGCCGGACGCCAAGGCTGGGCAAGCTGGGGCGCGTCGGCCCCGACGCCGAAGCGCTGGCAAGCTCCGAGCTTTTCAGGGTCCGCCTGGCGCTGTCGGCATTGGTCGAGTGGCACGGCGACAAAGAGCCGGAGGCCAACGAGTCACTCGCACGGCTCGACAAACTGGTTGCCGCAAACCACGCAGCCCGGGCGCTGGCCCGAAAGGGAGGAGTCGACGCAATCGGGCAACTCCGCGAGACGGGCGATCAAATGGCCGGACTCCTGCAAGAACAGAACGTCCAAGCCATTCTTACCCGGCTGGACCGGACCGACCCCGACCGGTGCATGAAGCTGGCAGTACGGCTGGATTGGCTGGACCAGGACCTTTCCAAAGCGTCTCGCAAAGACTTCCGCACGTTGGCCTCGTCGGTAGTCGACAAGTTGAGCCCGGCGGGCGAGCAGCTTCGCCGGCGGGCGGAGAAGCTATCCGGCACGAAGGTTTCCTCGACCGATTCCCGCTGGATGGATCTGTACTTGGACGCATGTCACGAGCGCCGTGCGGTGCGACTCAATCCGCATATAAAGAGGCTCCGCCGGGTTGTGTTTACCAAGCATCACGACCTGGGCGGCCAGCATTACGCCTATACCGAGAACGTTTCCGACTCGCCCTACAACGACAGCAACCCGTTCAAGCCGACCGGAAAACTCTGCCTGTTGGAGATGGACGGTCTGTACCCAGCGGTCCGGACTCTGCTGGACGAGCCGAACGGGATCATCCGCGATCCGGACGTTTCCTTCGACGGGCGCCGGGTTCTGTTCGCCTGGCGAAAGTCGATGACCGAGGACGATTACCATCTTTACGAAATGACGGTCGACGACTGGAAAATCCGCCAGTTGACTTCCGGCCGGGGTGTTGCCGACTTCGAGCCGGCCTATCTGCCGGGCGGCCACATCGTGTTCAATTCCAGCCGCTGCCAGCAGATCGTCGACTGCTGGTGGGCCGACGTGAGCAACCTGTTCACCTGCGACGGCGACGGACGTTTCCTCCGCCGGCTAACCTACGACCAGGTGCATACGAACTATCCGCAAGTGCTGCCCGACGGCCGCGTGGTCTACACGCGCTGGGACTACAACGACCGCGGCCAGTTGTGGCCGCAGCCACTTTTCGTGATGAATCCCGACGGCACGGCCCAGACGGAGTTCTATGGGAACAACTCCTGGTTCCCCACGACGATCCTCCACGCCCGGGGAATTCCCGGCACGCAGGAGGTGGTTTGCGTGCTGGCCGGGCATCATACCTATCAGAAGGGCAAGCTGGCGATTATCGATCCGAACCGGGGCCGGCAGGAGAACTCGGGCGTGCAGCTTATCGCGCCGGTCCGCCAGACCGAGGCGGTAAAGGTTGACTGCTACGGCTACCAGGGCCACCAGTTCCAGTACCCCTTCCCGTTGAGCCGGACGGAGTTCCTGGTGACGTTCAACACGGTCGGCAGTGTGAAGCCGCGCGAGGGGGCCAAGAAACCCTTCGGGGTCTTCTTCATCGACATCGACGGCAACCGTGAACTGTTGGCGGCCGATCCGAAGATCTCCTGCAATCAGGCCGTTCCGCTGGCACCCAGGTCCATGCCGCCGCTGCGGCCCAGCCGTGTGGACTATGGCAAAACAACCGGCACCTATTTCCTGCAAGATATTTACTATGGTCCCGGTCTGAAAGGAATTCCCCGTGGCACGATCAAGCGGCTTCGCGTGGTGGCGTTGGAGTTTCGGGCGGCCGGAGTCGGCAGCAACAGTAACTCGGGACCCGGCGGCGGCGCGCTGGTCAGCACGCCAGTCTCCATCAACGGCTCGGGGGACGTGAAACGGGTGCTGGGTACCGCCAAGGTCTATGACGACGGCTCGTCGGCCTTCATCGTGCCCGCCCGAACGCCCGTCTATTTCCAAGCCCTGGATGAGAAGAACCACGTTGTTCAGACGATGCGAAGCTGGTCGACGCTCCAGCCGGGCGAGACGTTCTCCTGCGTTGGCTGTCACGAAGACAAGAACTCGACCCCACCGGCCCGACCGTTGGCAACCCAGGCAATCAGCGCCGGGCCGCAGCCTCTGGAACCGTTCCGCGACGGCCCGCAAGGGTTCAGCTTCATTCGCACAATTCAGCCGATCCTCGACAAGCACTGCGTCGGCTGCCACAACCGCAAGGAAGTGGCGGAAAAGAAAACCAAGATCAGCCTGGAAGGCACGGGCGAGTTGGACAAGCGGGCGTTGAAGCGCTGGAGCGATGCCTACAAAGCGTTGGCCGATCCGAAGTATACAAGCTGGGTCAACCCGCAGTCGGTTCCCACCATGCTTCCGCCATACGACTCCGGTGCCGCCAAGAGCCGGCTGATTGAACTTCTGGAGGAAGGCCACGAGGACGTGAAGCTCTCGCGCGAGGAGATGGACAAGATCGCCTGCTGGATCGACCTGGCGGTTCCGTTCTGCGGCGAATATACCGAGACGATGGACCCGGAACCTGCCGCCAAGTACAAAAAGTACCTCGATAAGCGTCGCCGCTGGGAGGCCGAGGAGGCCAAGAACATCAAGGCACTGCTGAAGGCCGCCCATGCCGAAAAGCCGTAGAACCGTAGGCCGTTGAGCTTGAACCGCCAGCCCTCGGGATGATACAATGAGCCATGGAGGTGTTGCCATGCCGAACTACGAGACATTGCTTGCGGACGCCACGCGTTTGCCGGTTGCGGAGCGAATCCATTTGATTGACGCGATTTGGAACACGCTGCCTGCGGATTCCCTTCCTCCGCTGAGCGACGAGTGGATCGCGGAAATCCAGAGACGGTCGGCCGAGTACGATTCCGGTTCGGCGGAGACTGTCCCGTGGGAACAGGTGAAAGCCGAAGCGATGCGTCGAGTGGAACGAACGGTGCCGGATGCTTCCCGTTGACTATCTTTCCGGCGCACGCCGCGATTTTGACGAGTCATTCGACTGGTACCGCCAAAGAAGTGCGCGGGCTGCGATACGCTTTGCCGACGCCGTGGACGAGGCGCTGAAGCAGGTTGCCGCCCATCCAACGCGATTTGTCAGTTCCGATGGTGTGCATCGAGAGTACACTGTGAAGAAGTTTCCCTTTCGTATCGTCTACCGACTGACCAAGAATCGCGTGTTGGTCGTGGCGATTGCGCACGCAAAAAGGCGTCCCGGCTATTGGAGCGATCGGACCTGACCGCACAGGGCGCATAAGCCCCGCAAGAACACTGCCGGGAAGCCGGCCCACCCTACGATTGCCAGCGGACGGCTACGCCAGCGGGCAATTGGCGGCCGGTTGCGGATTCCAGCGTCATCTGCGTGGCGGTGGTTCGGCCGGCGGGAAGCAACTCGGAAACCATGCGTCCGAGTTTCGCCCGATCAAATTCCGGCGTATGGCACGTCAGAAGCAGGAATCGCCGCCGGCCGGCCGTCAGTTGGCCGCAGAGTTGCAGCAACCGGGGTAGGTGTTTCGACAACTGCCAGACTTCGCCCCGCGGCCCGTGTCCGTAGCTGGGTGGATCGAGTACCACCGCATCGTACCGGTTACCCCGCTTCAATTCCCGTTTGACGAACTTCACGGCGTCTTCGGCGATCCAGCGGACTGGCGCGTCGGCCATGGCGGAGAGTTCCGCGTTGCGTCGGGCCCAGGCAACCGTATTTTGGGCGGAATCGACGTGTACCACCTCGGCGCCGGCTGCTGCCGCGGCCAGCGTGCTTCCGCCAGTGTAAGCGAACAGGTTGAGGATATTAAGCGGCTCGGCCGACGCGGCCACCTGCCGGGCGATCCAGTCCCAGTTGGCCGCCTGCTCGGCAAACAGGCCCAAGTGTCCGAATTCGGTCCGCTTCAACTCGAAGGTAACCGGGCCGTACGAGATATTCCATCGCTCGGGCAATTCACCCCGGCAGATCCACTTACCTTCCCGGCCGTCGGAGCGTTCGAATCGGGCGTCGACGTCATGCCATGCCGCGGGGTCCGACTTGGCGACGTTCTCGGCAGCCGAACATGGGCGATCCAACCGCAGCGCTGCGAACCGCTCCAGCCGCCGCCCTTCACCGAAATCGATAAGTTGATATTGGTCGGGAGCGAACACAATCACCCGCCCAGAATCTCAAGGAGTCCCTCGACAACCGTAGACATCTCTTCAGCCGACATCCGGCCAAGCTTTTTGCCAAGCCGCTGGGTAGAAAGGGTGCGGATCTGGCCGATCTTCACCCAGGATCGCTTGGGCAACTTGGCACTCTGGACTTCATGAGTCAAGGCAAACCCCGCACGCTGAGGCTGGCTAGTAATGGCCACTGCGATGACGGTTCCCGAACGATCGTTGAAGACGTCTTGGCTGAGCACCAAGACGGGTCGCAGCCCGGCCTGCTCGTGCCCAATCGTGGGACTAAGATCGGCCCAGAAGATGTCGCCCCTTAGTATTCGGGCCATTGAGCCAACTCTCCCGACATCCCTTCCTCCGCCATGGCCTGCTCGGCGGCCGGGTCCAGTTTTGCGCACTCCCGAGCCAAGCGCGACCGCCGCAGCCGGGCGAGTTTCTCCTCGATGGCCACCCGGATTGCCTGGCTCCGGCTGGCGAACATCTGCTCGACCACCAGATTGTCGAGCTGCGCCAGTAACTCACGATCGATCGAAATCGCAACTTTAGATGCAGCCATTGCAAGTCTCCATTATCATTATCAATCATACCAGAACGGCACGCCGAGTCAAACGCCCCTTCCCCGTCTACCGCTTGCGGCTTTGCAGGTGTCGGGCTGATCGATGATCGGGCAGTCTTGGCGGCCGGGCGGGGATCAGGCAGTCGGGCCGGTCGCCGATCAGGTCGGTGCGGCCTGTCTCCCGTAACGCGCGGCGGACTTCCTGATAATTCTCCGGCTTGAAGTACTGCAACAAGGCCCGCTGCATCTTCCGTTGGCGCGTGCCCTTGGGTACATAAACTGCCTTGCCCGTCATCGGGTCCAAGCCGGTGTGGTACATGCAGGTTGCCAGATCGAACGGGCCGGGCAGAAAATCCTGGACTTGCTCCACGCGGTAGCCGGTACGCTTGAGGTACACGGCCAGATCGATCATGGCGTGCAGGTCGCTGCCCGGATGGCCGGCGATGAAATACGGCACCAGGTATTGTTCTTTGCCTGCCTGGGCCGACGCCTGTGCGAACTGCCGCGCAAACGACTCGAAGCTCTCGATCGGTGGTTTCTTCATCAGCCGCAGCACCTCGGGATCGGAATGCTCCGGCGCCACTTTCAAGTGCCCGCCCACGTGGTGACGAACCAGGTGGCCGATGTACGCCTTGCTCCGCTGGGCAAGGTCCATGCGGACACCCGACGCGACGAACACCCGCTTGACACCCGGGGAGCGTCGGGCCAGTCTCATCAACTCGATCAGCGGCCCGTGGTCGGTCACCAGCAGCTTGCAGATCGTCGGATGGAGGCAGCTTGGGCGGCGGCATTTGTCGCGGACCTCCGGCCGGCTGCAATTCATTTGGTACATGTTGGCGGTCGGCCCGCCGATGTCGCTTATCGTGCCGGAGAACGCCCGCTCGGCGGCCAATCGGCCGATCTCTTCCAACACCGACTCCCGGCTGCGGCTTTGGATGATGCGGCCTTGGTGGGCGGCAATCGAGCAGAACGTGCAGCCGCCAAAACAGCCGCGGACAATCTGGATCGAGTCCTTGACCGATTCATAAGCCGGAATCGGCCGGCCGGCGTAGCTGGGGTGCGGTCGCCGGGTGTAGGGCAGGCCGTAGATGTGGTCCATCTCGGCTTCCGTAAGCGGCAGGGCGGGCGGATTAACCACCACTCGCTCGCGGTCGTGGTACTGCACCAGCCGCCGGGCGCTGTAGGGATTGGCTTCCTGGTGAGCGATCCTCGTCATCCGGCAGAACGCCTGCTTGTCCCGGGAGACTTCTTCGTAGCTGGGTAGCACGATGGTCTCTTGATCCGACGGCAACTCTTCCTTGGCTCCCAGTCGGTAGGCGATGCCACGCAGATCGCGGGGAGAAAAAGGGACCAGGTTTAATTTATGCGAAGCACCCTTTGGGCCGTTCCGGTAAATTAAACCTGGTCCCTTTTTCTCCCCGGCATCCAGCCGGTGGACGATTTCCGAAAGCGTGCGTTCGCCCATCCCGTAGACGATCAGGTCGGGCTTGGCGTCCATGACGATTGCGTGCCGGACCTTGTCGCTCCAGTAATCGTAATGGGCAAGCCGACGCAAGCTGGCCTCGACGCCGCCGGCGATAATCGGCACGCCCTTGAATGCCTCGCGTGCCCGCTGGCAGTAGGCCAAAGTGGCCCGATCGGGCCGCACCCCGGGCTGCCCGTCGGGACTGTAGGCGTCTTCGCCGCGGACCTTGCGGTTGGCCGTGTAGTGGTTCACCATCGAGTCGATGTTGCCCGCACTTATGGCAAAGCAGAGCCGCGGCCGGCCGAAAGTCTGCCAAGGCCGGCAGGAGTGCCAATCGGGCTGGCTGAGGATGGCCACCCGGTACCCGTCGCTCTCGAGCACGCGACCCAGCAAGGCCATGGCAAAGCTGGGATGATCGACATAAGCGTCGCCGGTCACGAAGACCACGTCGACGGCGTCCCAACCCCGGGCTTCGACTTCCCCAAAGGTCATCGGCAGCGGGGCCGAAGGAAATGGGGGCGGTCTCCCGGGTGATTGATGCATCTTTCCAGTATACCCACGCAAAACGGCCTTTAGTAGACCGGCGAGCCGCGCCAAGCCTTTCTATATTGCTACCGGTCCGGTATTATGTGGGTTCCGCTCGGATTGCAACCACACGGGCGCGTGGGACGACAAAACCGCTCGGCCGAGGTGCCAGGCATCAGATCAAAGGAGATTTCTCGATGGCAAGATATCAGTTCCCCGAATTGAGCAAACCACCAAGAGCCAAAAAAAGGCAGGTTCTGCTGGTGGCAAGTGGCGACTTGCGGCTTTCGGCCAATCAGAACTGCTGGGAGAAGCAGAAGGAGATGGAAGACGACCTGGTCCGGGCAGTGGCCGACGCCGGTTACGAACTGGTCCGCGCCCATCCCTATAAGCCCGCCCAGAAGCACGGCTTCATCGGTTCGCAGAAAGAAGGCATGGAGGTCTTTGCCGGAATCGATCCTAATGCCAGGCTGATTGTGGCCGAGGCCGTCTGGCAGTACTCGCACCACGTGCTGGCCGGGTTGCTGGCGCATCGTGGGCCGATCCTCACCGTGGCCAACTGGTCGGGTACCTGGCCGGGGCTGGTGGGTATGCTCAACCTGAACGCCTCGATGACCAAGGCGGGAAAGAAGTACTCGACCCTCTGGAGCGAAGACTTCTCCGACAAAGCCTTCTTGAAAAACCTGAAAAAGTGGCTCGAAAAGGGGTCCGTCCGGCACCGCACCAACCACGTCACGCCGCTGAAGAAGGTCAAGGTGTCGGGTGCCGAACGCCGGCTGGGTAAAGCGCTGGCCGAGCAACTCCGCCGCGAGAAGGCCATCATGGGTATTTTCGACGAAGGGTGCATGGGCATGTACAACGCCATCATCCCCGACGAACTGCTCAACCCGGCCGGAGGCTACAAAGAACGCCTCAGCCAGTCGGCACTCTACTACGAAACCACCCAAGTCTCCGATGAAGCGGCCCGGGCGGTTCGCAAGTGGCTGGACGACCGCGGCATGACGTTCGACACGGGCCCCAACGAAGAAGAAGACCTGACCGACGCGCAGATCCTCACGCAGTGCAAGATGTACATTGCCGCCATGCGGATTGCCGACGATTTCGGCTGCGATCTAATCGGCATCCAGTACCAGCAAGGATTAAAAGACCTTCTGCCGGCCAGCGACCTGGTCGAAGGAATGCTTAACAACGCCGACCGACCGCCGGTCACCAGTCGCGACGGCAAGCGGGTGCTCTACAAGGATGAGCCGCTGGTACACTTCAACGAGGTGGACGAATGCGCCGGCCTGGACGGCCTGATGACCTACCGCGTCCACAAGGCGATGGGTCAGCCGGTAGAAAACACCCTGCACGATATCCGCTGGGGCGACTGGGACCGCTCCGGCACGGTCAGCGATTACGTCTGGGTATTTCTGATCAGCGGCGCGGTGCCGCCGGCACATCTGGTGGGCGGTTGGAAAGGCGCCTCCAGCCAGCGGCAGCCGGCCATGTACTTCCGACTCGGCGGCGGCTCGATCAAGGGGATCTCCAAGCCGGGTGAAATCGTCTGGTCGCGGGTGTTCGTCGAGTCGGGCAGGCTGAAGATGGACCTGGGCCGGGCTGGTGTTGTTGCCCTGCCCGAGGAGGAAACCGAACGCCGCTGGCAAGAAACCACTCCCCAGTGGCCAATCATGCACGCGGTCACCTACGGCATATCGCGCGACCAGATGATGGCCCGACACAAGGCCAACCACATCCAAGTGGTCTATGCCGCAAGCGCCAAAGAGGCCGACAAGGCCCTCTTGGCCAAGGCCGCCATGGCCGAGGCGATGGGCATCGAAACGGCCGTCTGCGGCACCCGAAAGGGCGGCAAACCGTGGAGTTAGGGGGCCGGGTGTTGACTGCCTCGATCGATCGTGCTATAGTATTACAGTAAGCTGATCGATAGAGTACCCGGTGGACAATGGAGTATCCGATGAACACAGTTACCCTCTCGCCAAAGTACCAAATCGTTATCCCGAAAGAAGTTCGGGAGAGTGCGGGCCTCAAGCCGGGGCAGAAAATCTGCGTGCTGCACTACAACGGCCAAATTGCGCTGGTACCGATCCGGCCCATGGAAGAGATGCGAGGATTCGCTCCTGGGATCGATACGGACGTGCCGCGCGATGAGGATCGGGTATGAACGTGGGCGATTCGTCCGGCTGGCTGGAGTACTATGCCGATGGGCCCGATGCGCACCTGTTCGCCGAATTGGTTCAGGGTATTGATCGGCTCATCGTGCCAACGATTACCATCTTTGAGGTATTCAAACGGTTTCTGCAACAGCGCGGCAGAGAAACCGCTAAAGTGGCAGTCGCCCACATGGAACGAGGAAATGTCGTCGCGCTCGATCAAGAGCTTGCCTTGAATGCGGCGGAACTCGGCCTGGAATTGAAGCTGCCGATGGCCGACAGTATCATCCTGGCCACGGCACGACGCCATCGTGCAACACTCTGGACCCTGGACAAGGATTTTGAGGGAATCGAAGGCGTGCGGTATTTCGCCAAAAAGAGGGGTGAGGGACGAGGGGTGAGGGACGAGGGGTGAGGGACGCCGCTTGCGTCTTCGCATGACCCGGCCCTCAACTCTCAACTCTCAACCTTCAACTCTCAACTCTCAACTCCCTTCCTCAACCATGGACTCCGGGCGGATGCCGCCTTCGCCATGGGCGATCCGCCAGCCGGCGCCGCCGGAGCGAGTGGAAGAATGTTCGAGCACCATGCGGACGAAGAAGGTCTTCTTCCCGGTAGGCGAGTCGTACGTGACGGCATAAATCAAGGTGATGTTCTCCCGGCGGCCGTCGCGCCGTTGCGATTCGGTCTCGTAGTAGCGAATCTGGTCGTTCTTACCCAGGGCCAACAAAGCTCGGATGACCGGCATGGCGACGTAGTTTTCCAATTCCTCGCGTGGTTGGGGCCCTTCGCGGTAGTAGCTCCAAAGCGTTTCGTTCAACGGCTGGCGACGGTTCGGGTGCTGGGTCAATTGATAGGCTTTATGGGGTTGCTGGTGGCGGAGCAAGTCGAACCATGTTTGGGTGAACTGCCGCGCCTGGCTCCGCAAGAGCCAACGATGGGCACACCACTCGCCCATGGCCGCGCCGCCAAACAACAGTGAAAGCACCAGCCCGACAATCGCCACCTTGCGTCCCACAAGCGCCGGGCTGTTCTTTGCAATCCGCCGCAGTGCCAGCCCGCCCAACAACAAACCCAAAAGGGGAAGAACCCAAGCCATCGGGGCGACCAGGGCGAAAACGGACAACAACCCGAAGATCAGCCCAACCACGGCCAGAGAGCTGAAACTCTGGTATTGGGCCACCTCCGTGTCGCCCGCGTCGGTCATGTGAGGATGCGTGCTGTTCGTTTCGAACATGATTATTGGCCGCTTGCGGCTTCGCAACCCAACGCACGGACATTGCAAAGCCGCAAGCGGGTCTTCATCTTCTCGTTCCTGCTCAGGGACCGCCCGGTAGTACGCGGAAAACACCGGTGGCGGCCACGTGGGCTTCCAGATTGGCGCGTCGGGTGGCGTATTTCGGCATGAACTGGGACTGGGGATCGAAGACGTATTTCTCCTGCTTCCACTCGTCCGGCGTGGCCGAACGGCAGAACGGGCCTTTCGACATCTTCTGCGCGAAACCGAGCCATTTCCGGTCGGGAGCGAATCCCAGGAACATCCGCTGTTCCGGCTGGAAGCCGCCGAACATGAAGTTCCGCGACAAGGGGGCCGTGTGCAGCGTCATTAGCGTAAAGCAGACCATCACCCAGCCGACCCAGGCGGCAAACAGGCCGCTGCCGATTCGGTCGGCAATGCTCAGAAAGCGGACTTTGACCTTCGAGATGTGATCGGTCAGTGCTCGCAGTATCACCATGAACAGAGCGAACAGGGCCCACAGGGCGATAAAATCCCAAAAGTAGGTGTACGAGTTGTTCCACCCGTCCAGCCAGGCCGCGGCCGGCTCCCAGAAGTTGGTAGCCAAAAGGGCCGCCGTGACCACGTTGATCAGCCGGATGGCATTTGTCCACATACCTTCCGGATAGCACACGCCCACGCAGGCCAGAAAAATCACCAATAACAGCAATGTAAGAAGCGAGGACATGGCAGGCCATTAGGTTTAGAAGTAGGGTGGGCACCGCCCACCGGGATCGTCAGTGTTATGGTGGGCAATGCCCACCCTACTATTGTTTCATCACTCTCATCAGTTCTGGTAGCGAGGTCACGCCTTTGGCGACCAGCAGGATGCCCTCTTCCTGGAGCGTTCTCATGCCGGCTTTTCGGGCGGCCTGACGGACCAGGTCGAGCTTAGGGCTGGTGGCCAGCACCTTGCGGACCGTGTCGTCGACGACCAGAAGTTCGAACAGTGCGGTGCGGCCCTTGTAGCCGACCCCGCCGCATTCGGGACAAACCTCCTCGGGCTGTTGGGGCGGCCGATAGAAGGCTTGCACCCGACCTTGGGGGATACGCAGTTGTTGAAGGACTTGCGGCGTTGGGGCATAGGCTTCTTTGCACTTGTCGCACAGCTTGCGGATCAGCCGCTGGTTTAATACGGCGGCGGCGGCCGGGGCGAATTCCGCCCCCGGCATCTTCATCGCCAGCACGCGAACAAGCGCCTCGGCACAATCCTTCGCCCGGATGGTGCCGATGATCAGCCGGTTTTCTTCCACTTGCTTCGAGAGCAGGCCGACGGTATCGCTGTTGACCAGGTCGCGGACGACCACGACGTTCGGTTCCATGCGCAGCAGTTTAGGCAACACGTCCAGGGGTGTTTGCCCATCGGCCGCCTTGTAGGTGGTGACCGGAATGTTCTCCACCTCCTGGTATCGATTGGTTTCCTCCTCGACCGCCATGAACTCGCGCGTGAACCGGTCGGTGCTGCGCAAGAGCACGTTCATTGTGCTTCGCAGCCCGGCGGCCGGCATGGCCGAGAAGAGCAGGAACCCGCGTTGGAGGCCGAGGACACTCGTGACCTGTTCCTGCAATTTGGGCCGCATACCCAGGTCGTCGAGCGTATCGAATCGAGTTTCCTTATCCTCGAACTGCACGATCACTCGTTCGCCCGTCTTGGTCCCCTGGCTGGCCAAGGTAGCCTCGTACCGGATCGATTCGTACTCGGCGGCGAAGGCCCCTTCCTGGCGACTTTGGCGGTCTTGCGGATTGAGACCGCAGACGACTTTCAATGTTTCCAGCATCGGGTCGGCCGTCTCGCGTGGTTGTGGTTCATCGGTCAGCCAGACGCCGTCGACCATTACGCGAACCGCCACGCCTTGCTGGGAATAGTCGAGCATGATCGCGCTGGCGCGGCGGGCCAGCGCATCGGCTATCAACTGCCGCGAGTCGCGAAAGCCGGGTGCCTGTCGGGTCGAGAGGGTGCGGGCGTTATCGTCACGCTCGGTGGCGCCGCCCCGGGCGGTGAGAGTTACCGGCGGGCCCTTCTCGTGCGACGACTTCGCTTCCACTTCCATCTTCACGCCGATTACCAGCAGCCGCTCGGCCAGCCAGTAGCGAAGATGGTCGCGCGTGAGCACCCGCTCGGCCATCTCCACCTTCGAGTTCCGATAGATGATGTACCAAGTCAGCGGCGTGGCATAAGCAATCAGAAGCAGAAAGAACCCGACCCAGAAGTACGGAATCAGCCAGAGCAGCACGAAGGCCGCCATGAAGGAGCCGAAGACGATCGGGTTCCAGCGGGGGTAATCCAGTTCTTTGATTTGGCAGTCGCGGTTGACCCAGTCGGTGGTGCCGACCCAGGCCAGGAAAACGAGCCAAGAGACCAGTATCTTGACCCAACTCAGATAGAAGCCCGGGCCGCGCCAGTCCTGCCCGTCCAGCGGCACGGAAGGCCAGTTGGAGCTTTCCTGGGCGAACAGATCGCCAGCACCCAAGGCACAGATTGCGATGGCGGCGGCCAGTAGAAACAGCAGGCGAAACATCAGGTAACTTAGTCCACGAAAGTTGTTGTGAATGAGTCAAGCTCTATCGGGGTTCGGAGTTCAGGGTTCAGTTGTCAGGGTTCAGGATTCAGGATTTCTTGGATAACGTGGAATTCCAAGTCCTGAACCCTGAACCCTGACAACTGAACCCTTCTAAAGTATTCCGGGTTGTTTAACTTCGATGCCTTTCAAGGCCATCTTAAGCGCCTCGGGATTGGGTGCCACCTCGAAGGCCGCGGCCCGATCTATTTTGTCTTCCATCACGAGGTTTTTCAAGCTCATGGTGAAGTCCTGCATTCCTTCCGGGGCGCCGATGCGGATAGCATCGCTCAGCTTATTGTCCTCTGCGCCCAGAATCAGCTTGCGGACGGTGGGGCTGAACGTCATGATTTCGACCGTGGGTACGCGTTGGACCCCTTCGAGGATCGAGGGCAGCAATTTTTGGGCAATAATCGCCTTCATATTGAAGGCCAACGCGCTGCGAATGGCGCTGTGCATGCTTTGGGGAAACAGGTCGAGGATGCGGCCGATCGTGCTGGGAGCCGTCGAGGAGTGAATCGTGCCGAACACCAAGTGCCCAGTCTCGGCCGCCTGAATGGCCGTCTCGAACGTCTCCCGGTCCCGTAATTCACCCACCAGGATCACGTCGGGGTCCTCGCGCACTGCGTGCTTCATACCGATCCCGAAGTCCTTGACGTCGTCGCCGATCTCGCGCTGATTTATCAGGCATTTATCCTCGGTGAAGGTGAACTCGATGGGGTCATCCAACGTGAGGATGTGCTTTCGGTAGTTATGGTTGACCCAATTGAGCATCGAGGCGATCGTGGTGCTTTTTCCCGACCCGGTGATACCAGCCAGTAAAATCATCCCCTGGCTGAACTTGCAGAGTTCCTCCAGGCCATCGGGCAGGTATAGCGACTTGAAGTCGGGAATCCAGTTGTTCACGCGTCGGGCGACCAGCCCCACGTGGCCCATCTGCTGCAAGACGTTGACGCGGAACCGCCAGCGCTTGCCGTCGATGTCAAGCGAATAGGCGAAGTCGGCCCCGCCGTCGATGTCGAAGATATTTCGGCTCCGCTCGTTCATCATGGGGAAGATGAGCGAGACCATTTCGTCGTTGTCGATCGGGCCACGGTTAAGCGGCCGCAGGCTGCCCGCCACGCGGATGTACGGCGGGCAATCAACTTTCAAGTGAAGGTCGCTCCCCTCGATCTTCACTAACGCCCGAAATAACTTGTCTATCTCCAGGTCTTCGCGTTTGCTCTGGAATCGTTCCCGGTCGCCTTCAAGCGATATTGGCATGATTGGTTCTCCCTCTCACTTATCCGCCGGACTCCGTGGCATGGCTGATATAAAGCCGCGGCCCGGGGGGGCGCGGGGAGGTTTTGGAAAAAGGGGGGGGTTTTTTTCAGGGCCCCCCCCCCCGTGGCGGGGGTTTTTATA
>JAUWJC010000365.1 GCA_030607895.1 Pirellulales bacterium | reverse complement strand
GGCCTGGCCGGTCTCGGCCCAGGGGATGGGCGGCCGTTGTTACCAGCAGGCCGGGAACCAACTCGCTCACTACACGGTCGAGTACACCTTCGCCGACGGCGCCAAGCTGTTCGCCTTCTCGCGGCACATGAACGGCTGTTGGAACACCTACAGCGACTACGCCCACGGCTCGAAGGGCTCGGCGATCATCATGACGAACCTGGGCCAACCGAAACCGCGGATCTACAACAGCCAGAACATGGTCAAGGAAAACGTAGTCTGGGATTACGGCCAGAACGAGCCGAACCCCTACGTCGTCGAATGGCAGGTGCTGCTGGACGCCATCCGGCAGGACAAGCCGCACAACGAGGCCCGGCGGGCCGGCGAGGCCCAGGTGGCTACGTTGATGGGCCGCACGGCCACCCACACCGGCCAGTACCTCACCTGGGAGCAGACGCTGAACTCGAACTTCCAATTCGTCAAGGACATCGACAACATGACCTTCGACAGCCCCGCCCCCATCCACGATGGCCCCGACGGCATCTACCCGGCACCCCAACCCGGCCTGACAAAGGAATAAACCGGTGCCGAGTGCAAACTACACGGGCTTGAAGGGCGGCGTGTGGTCGACGATGACCTTGCCGCCTCCCACTACCGGGTGGATTTGTGCTAATTTTCTCACTGAGAGAATCTACACGACACGCGAGCCGAATCTTGTAATAATAGAATGATATGGGGTGGAAGCCGCTTGCGGCTTCGTAGTGGAAAGCAGATATGCTCAACGCAGTGTTTCCCGTACCCAACGAACTCAAGGAGATCGAACGATGTGAAAGTTAACCCTATGACGATGAGGTAAACCATGTTTCCCTAACCCAAGGAACCCAAGGAGATCGAACGATGCGAAAGTTAACTTTAACCCTGACACTGGCCCTGATCGGTGCTCTGGCGAGCGTGGCCTTGCTGCCGGCTGCCGCGTAGGCGGATATCATCAGCGTGATACCCGACTACGTGGGCGAGCTGGTATCGTCGACCCCCGACAGCTACCACGCCGTTAATTTCTCGACTTATTCCAATCCCGGCACCAACAACGTCCAGAGAACGCTGGTGGAGATTACCAACGCCACCTTCTTGGCGGCGCTGGAAAACGTGCTCGGCGCACTGAGTGGCGGCGAGAAATACCAGATCAATTCCGCCACGCTGACCGTGGGTTCCGTCGCCGATAACTATGCCACCACTGGCAATGCGGGCGCCTATCGGGTGCTGGTCCCGTGGGATTCCAGCGACGTGACCTGGAATGAGGCGGACGCGGACGCGAACGTCGCCTGGAGCGCGCCGGGACTCGCGGCCGGCGTCGATTACTTCGCCACGTCGGTCGATACCGGCGCCGTCGGCACTTATACGACCGTCTGGAGCGGTCTCGGCTCGACCGTGCAGGATTGGCTTGACGGCACGGATACAAACTATGGCCTGTTTTTCCCCGACCCGGGTGGGAGCGGCGGCGTCGACTACACCGCTGTCGAAAATGTGTCCTGGACGCTCGACGCCTCGATTGTGCCCGAGCCGTCGGCGATTGTGCTGTTGGGCACCGGCGGGCTGGTGTTAGTCCTGGGGTTGCGCCGGCGAAAGAGATCGAAAGTATAAGGTTTAGAGTTGCCGGGCCGTGTGGCACGCCCAGAGCGGAGCGATGGGTGTGGTGAATACAGGGAACGCTGCCTCTGCGTGCGCGAAGGCAGCAGTTCTCGGCGTTCCCAGCCACGCCCTTCGTTCCTCAGGGCGTGCCACCCGTGTGTGCGTGGGCTTAAGAGGGTATTATTGATGTGCTTAATGCAATCACGAAGAAAAACCGCATTTACCCTCGTAGAACTGCTTGTCGTCATCGCTATCATCGGCATTCTCATTGCCCTGTTGTTGCCGGCGGTGCAGGCCGCCCGGGAGGCCGCCCGCAGGATGCAGTGCTCCAACAACCTCAAGCAAATCGGCCTGGCGATGCACAACTACCACGCCTCGGTGGGCACGCTGCCGTTTGGCTGTATTGATTGGAATGGAACCATCCCCGATCCCAAGACAGGGGCCGCAACTTATGGCGGCACCTGGGCAGCCATGATTCTGCCCTTCATCGAGCAGCAGGCGGTCCACGACCTGTTCGATTTCAACAAGCACATGAGGGACCAGCCGCCGGAAGCACTCACGGCCGTGATTTCCGCCTACGTCTGCCCGGGCGCCCCCAAGGCAATCGATCCGATCATTACCTCGTCGTGTCAGGCCGGAACGAGCAATCCCGAGAAAAGGATGGGGCTCTGGTATCCGGTTTCGATCGGGCCGACGTTCATGGACTACGCCCCCTTCTGTCCCGGTGGCAAGCGCCCGTGGACATGCACCGATCCGGACATCTACTGCTCCCGGGGGTGCAATTTTGGCTCCAGCGGTCCGCCCGGCAATTCGGTGGGCATGTTCGGCCGCTACGGGCGGAGCTTCCGCTTGGACGACGTGACCGACGGGCTGAGCAACACCATCATGGCCGGCGAGACGCTCCCCGATCACTGCGGATGGAACGGCGCCTACGCCTCGAACTTCCCCGTCTCCGGAACCAGCATCCCGTTGAACCTGATGGAAAAGGACACATGCGGCAACTGGTATCGCGTTTGCGGGTTCAAAAGCAAGCACCCGGGTGGGGCCAATTTCGTGATGGGTGATGGAAGCGTGCATTTTGTCGCCGAGTCGATTGATTACGAACTCTACAATAATCTGGGCACCCGTGGCGGCGGCGAGGTCGTCCAGTATCCATAGTGAGAACACCCGCAAGCGGCGGACACTCGAGGGGGCTTGACACACTCGGCCTATTCCGGTCAGCTTGACCCGGTTTGGGCCGTTCTCGACGGGCGAGGCGGCCGTTTTCCTATCGGTTCTTGGCAGAAAGGCAAGTAACAGATGAGCGACATCGAAGTCGGTTTGAATTTGGTGTTTGTCGGTCATGCGGAAAAATCGTTTCTCGAAGGGATCGATCTGGCCGCACGGTTCGGATACAAGTACGTCGAGCCGTGCCTGGCCACCGGCTACGACTTGCTGGCCCTGGGTGGATACTACCACATGCTGTCGATGGAAGACGATCCGCTGGAGGTCAAGGAGTTGCTCGACGAGCGGGGCCTGAAACCGTCGGCCGTCAGCGCCCACAGCATGTTGATGCGGCCCGAAGTGGGAGTTCCCTACCTGACCAAGGCAATCCGCTACGCCAGCGACATTGGTGCCCCGGTTGTGAACACCGACGAGGGAATCAAGCCCGATTGGATGTCGGACGACGAAGCCTTCGACATCATGCGGTACACGGTCCGGCAAGTGATGAAGACCGCCGAACGGTACGGCATCAAGGTCGGACTGGAGCCGCACCAGGTGTATACCGTCCGCAAAGACACCTTCCTGCGGCTGCTGGACCTCTCCGACAGCCCCTGTTGGAGAGTCAACTGGGACACGGGCAATTATTATCTGGGCGGCAACGACGACCCGTACGAAATGCTCGAACAAGTGGCCGACCGCGTCTGCCACATGCACGCCAAGGATATCAGTATCCAGCAAAGCGACTCCGAGCGGGGCGAAGTGACCGGCACGCCGGTCGGATGTGCCTGCGGCGAGGGCGTGATCGATTGGCCCAGGGTAATCGACATTATGAGGAAACACAAGTTTTCGGGCGTTTTGTGCGTCGAGTGCGGCGAGATCGATCAGGCCAAGCGGAGCATAAAGTACCTCGAAGGGATAATCTGATACGGCAATTGGGGGAGTTTGGGAACCAAGTAGGGTGGGACCAGGGGTCAGGGGCTAGGGACCAGGGGTCAGGGGCCAGGATTTTGCTTCCAACCGAATTGGATTTCACACGAAAATCCTGGCCCCTGGTCCCTGACCCCTGATCTCTGACCCCTGGCCCCTGATCTCTGACCCCTGATCTCTGACCCCTGATCTCTGACCCCTGGTCGCCCACGGTCTGGGACGTTACGATAGATATCTTGTAGACATCCGTAATGCTTTTGATGGGAGCGATCCATGTCTGATCCTGCGGAACTGTACGATGCTATCTTGACCGGAAACGCCAAAAAGGCGGAGGAAGTGACCAAGACCGCGCTGGAAGCCAAGGCCGACCCCGCGGAATTGCTCAATAAGTACATGATCCCGGCAATGGACGAAGTCGGGAAGCGATTCGAGGCAAACGAGTACTTCGTTCCGGAATTGCTAATTGCCGCCCGGGCGATGAAGATATCCTTGGCGCTGCTCACGCCGGAACTGGCCGCGGCGGGCGTCGAGTCGGCCGGACGCGTGGTAATCGGCACCGTGCAAGGCGACCTGCACGATATCGGCAAGAACCTGGTGGCCTCGATGCTCGAAGGCGGTGGGTTCGAAGTGATCGACCTGAAGGTGGACGTGCCGGCGGAGAAATTCGTCGAGGCGGTCAAGGGAGAGGACGGCACCATTGTCGCGTTGTCGGCGCTGCTGACCACCACGATGACCGAAATGAAAAAGGTTATCGAGGCCCTGGAAGCAGCCGGTATCCGCGATAAGGTCAAGGTGATGATCGGCGGGGCCCCGATTACGCAGCAGTACGCCGACGAGATCGGAGCGGACGGCTACAGCGACAATGCCAGCGGCGCGGTCGCCACCGCCCGAGAACTGCTGGGGTAACAGACGGTCGGCCGAGTCGAGCGGGAGCGAAGGCCGGATAGGTGAGAACGCCCGGTGGTTGAGCGCAGCGAAACCCCGGGGTTGGGGGCCGGGCACCCCCCGGGGGTGGGGGTTTTGCCCCGGGAGGGGGGCTGGCGTAACGGAAGGGATGCCACCCCTGGGCCAGGGAGGG
>JAUWJC010000492.1 GCA_030607895.1 Pirellulales bacterium | reverse complement strand
TGGATGCGATGACACAAACTGCGTCGACAAGTTGCGTAAGTGTGGCAAGCAAAAACCCTTTCACAAGACGCGCAAGACGGGTTCGGCGAATGTTTACGCACGGCGTACCTTAAACCACTGCTATTTCACGGGTTAGGGCCAACCTGAAGGAAGCGAAAACTCGGTGGACCAGCGTAGGGTCACCAGTTCGTCAAGCTTCTGCTGCGCTTGCGGTGACAGCATTGATTTCTCTATCTCGTTTCGGGAGTCCATTCCCATGGTAGATTCCTTTCCAAAAATGCCAGATTGCCCAAATCGTCATGAATTCTACCACCCGAACCCAAAATCTCCGATCACAACCCAGCCAGCCTAAAAGCGACAAGAAGTGCGTTCCTGTACCCCTGAATTGCGCTTGACGCTGGACGGCCTAATTTGGTAGCCTCCCACACTTTCCAGTGGATAATATGCGCCTCGCCGGAGGCTAATCCCGTTGAAGTAGCCTTGAACCGAACACTGACTCAGGGTTTCGATTGACCTAAAGTAGGGTTGCGCTGTAGTAGTTGGATGCATTGCCGTCAGAGGAAAACGCGATGAGACACGCAGAGGTCGGCCCGATTGCCGTCCACCTGCCTGAATTGGCGGAAGACAACGACCGCCTGGGTGCCGAGTTCCCCAAGTGGGACATGGAGTTGATATACGCCAAGACCGGGATTCGCAACCGGCACGTTGCAGCCCCCGGCGAGTGCTCTTCCGACTTAGGTGTGGCGGCGGCCGAAAAACTCTTCAAGCGGCACCAGATCGACCGCCGCTCGATCGACTTCCTGCTGTTCTGCACCCAGACGCCCGACTATCCGCTGCCAACTACAGCCTGCCTCGTTCAGGAACGTCTTGGCCTGCCCACCTCCGTGGGCGCATTGGACTACAATCTTGGCTGCTCGGGATTTGTGTACGGATTGGCGTTGGCCGACGGTCTGATTCGCAGTGGTTCGGCCCAGCGGATACTGCTGATAACGGCCGAGCCCTATTCCAAGTACATCCATCCAACCGACCGGTCGCTGCGGACCATTTTCGGCGACGCCGCGGCGGCCACGCTGGTGGAAGCGTCCGACGAGCCGTCGTTGGGTTCGTTCGTCTTCGGCACCGATGGTAGCGGAGCCGACAACCTGATGGTCACCGAAGGCGGGATGCGTCCGGAACAATCGGCACTGAAGCCTCGCAAGCGCAAACGCTGGCCCAGCAGTCTCTACATGGACGGTCCGGCACTCGTGCAGTTCACGCTGGACGTCGTGCCGCCGATGCTAAATCAGGTACTGGCCGGCGCCGGGCTGGCACGAGACGATGTCGACCTGTTCCTGATGCACCAGGCCACCTCTTTCATGCTCGATCATCTTCGCAACCGGCTCGAACTGGATGCCGAGCAGGTGCCGCTGGCTCTGGAACAGTACGGCAATACCGTCTCGTCGACGATTCCCATTCTGATACACGATTTGCGCAAGTCCGCGCGACTTCGGCCCGGCAAGCGGTCGTTGCTGTTGAGCTACGGGGTAGGTCTCTCCTGGGCCGGTTGCCTGTGGACCGAAACCTGGCAGGCTAGTCAGGACCAGCCTGTCCAAGCAACCGAGCGAAAAGCAGCCTGAAGAAACAGGCCGAAAACCACGGCCTCACGGTCGTTGGCTCTCGATCCGCTCAAGCGCGGCATCGAGCAACTCGCGGACCTCCGGGCGGCAGATATTCGCCCGGGCCTCGTCGGGTGGGCACCAGAGCCGACGGCGAACATCGGCCTCGTCCCAGTGCTCGGCTTCTTCGGCAACACGCATCAGCAACCCGGTGACGACCAGGACCGTACCCCACTTGCGATACTCGTATTCCCCGAGCGGTTCGCCTTCTATCTCGCCATACAAGCCGGCTTCTTCTTCGGCTTCCTTCAGCGCGGTCTGGACGGCCGTCTCACCCGGGTCGATTATCCCCTTGGGGAATCCCCAGTGGCCTTTGCTTATCGAGGTAATCAGGCAGAACTCCAGACGCGTGCCGCGTCGGCGATAAGGGACCGCCGAGGCCTGCGCGATAGGGTTGTCGGTTTCCGATGACATGCGGCCATTGTATCCGGATTTGCTCGACCTGACGAGGTTTCCCCTGGAGTAACCGTTCACGGGCACGATAGAATCAGGCCACGGATCAAACACGGATCAAACACGGATAGACAAGAGAAAGAGTAGATATCGAGAAAACACGGCTTGTCAACTAGATATTTCCTTGCTTCGTGCTCTTCGTGTTCTTCGTGGTTTTCCGAATGAGGCGGTACTCGAAATCCGGCCCCTTGATCCGTGTTTCATCCGTGTTTGATCCGTGGCCGAGATAATCCCGTGAATGGTTACCCCCTGGATTGGAGGTCAGGCCAGCCTGCCCGAGCCTTCGATCGGCCAGACGTCCACCACTCGCCCCTCTTCGTGGACGTACATCCGGCGGTAGAGGTTGCAGGTGGTGCAGGCGTGACTGGGTAGCAGTTCAGCCGTATCGCCGACGCGCCAGCCGGGTCCGTTCGGTGCGATGCAGTGTTCCTCGGAGGTGAACGTGGGCAGTTCGACCTCGGGATGACCCTTGATTCGCGGCAGGCCGAACTCGGCGGTTGCGCCTTTCAGGCCCACGTCCAACACCGCCCGACCGGCTTGTGTGCTGATTACCCGCGCCAACACCGACAGGGCGATTTCAAACTCGGGCGCCAATCGCGCGTAGCACCAGTCCATGGTTGGGTAGGTGCCCGCCTGGATTTCATCGACGCCTTCCAGCAGGCCGGTCACGTTGTAGGTCGACGAAGAGCCGCCGCTGATGACTCCTACCGGAATGCCGCGGTCTTCGATCAGGCGTCGGGTATCAATCGCCTGCTGCATGTCTTTGCGCAAAAGCTCGGCTCGCTCGACGGGATCGTCGTTGTAGACAACGTGGCCTTCGTAGGCTTGAATGCCGTCGAAGCGCAAGCCGGGCAGCTTGCGGATTTCCCCTGCCAACTGAAACGCCGGTTCGCCCGGCTCGACACCGCAACGGTTCATGCCGATGTCGACCTCGACCAGGATTCCCACCGTAACACCCGCCGCGGAGGCCGCCTCCGAGATGGCCGTTATCTGCCGGATGTCGTCGACGGCCACCTTCAGATTGATTTTGCCGGCCAGCTCGACCAGTCGGGCCAGCTTGCGACGTCCGACCAGTTGGTTAGCTATCAAAACGTCGTCGATGCCGGCGTCGGCCAGCACCTCGGCCTCGCCCAGCTTGGCACAAGTAATTCCCACGGCCGAACCGGCAGCCAATTGCCGTCTGGCGATTATCGTGCATTTGTGGTTCTTGAAATGCGGCCGGAGTTGGCTCTTGCGATTGCGAAAGAACTCGGCCATCCGGCTGATGTTCCGCGCTGAAGCCGGTCCGTCAAGCAACAGGGCCGGCGTGTCCAGGTCCTCGATCGGGGAGCCGATCACATCGCGGTTGATTTGGGTGGCTGGTGGAATGTTCATGGTCTGTCTTAGTCGTTGTGAAAGAATAACTTGACCGAATCGGCAACTGGGTGGCACGTCCCTGAGCGCAGCGAAGG